>JBGPMO010000020.1:0-9720 GCA_041487075.1 Minisyncoccia bacterium | reverse complement strand
GATTTGCATATCATTGTTTTTGCACGAAAGACGAACTCGAGGCCCAGCGGCAAAGCCAAATGACACAAGGGTTTGCTCCAAAATATTCAGGCAAGTGCCGTCATTTGAGCGCATCCGAGGCAGCAGCGCAACTCAAAGCCAATCGAGACTCGGTCATCCGTTTCCGGGTTCCAGAAACACACGTGAGTTTCACTGATATGATTCGCAAGAAAATTACTTTTGATATGGGCCTTGTCGGCGATATTGCTGTTGCCAAGACCGAACGCGAACCTTTTTATAATCTTGCCGCAGTCATTGATGATGAAGAAATGAAAATCACGCATGTGATCCGTGGCGAGGACCATCTTGCAAATACACCAAAACAAATAGTGCTGCAACGCGCTTTGGGCTTTACCGAACCCGTCTACGCGCACCTGCCGCTTATTTTTGATTCTGATCGCAGTAAAATGTCGAAACGCCATTCCGCAACTGCGGTCGTTGAATATCGAAAGGAAGGATACTTATCGCAGGCGCTTCTTAATTTCATGGCGCTTCTAGGCTGGCATAGCGAATCAGATAAAGAAATCTTTTCGCGCGAGGAGCTGATTGAAGCATTCGATCTCGGCCGCGTGCAAAAGTCAGGCGCAGTCTTTAATGCCGAGAAGCTCGATTGGGTTAATAGCCAATATATACGGCAACTCTCAAATGTCGAACTTGCCCGTGAACTTATCGCGGGCGGTTTTGCTCCTGAAAGAACTGAAAATCATGAGATAACAAAAGTAGCCGGGCTTGTGAAAGAACGCATGAAGAAGCTTTCAGACTTTAAAACGCTCGCAGCATTCTCCTTCGAACTTGCCGACTATCCGACAAAACTTCTTATCTGGAAGGAAACTGCCTCCGAGCGCATTCGTGAAAATCTCCGTTCTGCAATCACCGTCGTAGCTTCGATAAAAACAACGTCATTCACCAAAGATCAGCTTCAGGCCGCGCTTCAGCCGCTCGGCGAAGAACGGGGAAGGGGAGAGGTTTTCTGGCCTATACGAGTGGCGGTTTCAGGAAACGAAGCTTCTCCCGGACCGTTTGAAATCATGGAAGCGCTCGGTAAAGATGAGTCACTGCGGCGCCTCGAGCTTGCGATAGCAAAATTAGGGGAGAATCATTAAGATTAAAGAACTCATTTTGGCGTATTTATGATTCACCGAAGGCATATACTTATGATGGAAGCGGTTTGCGCCGCGGTTTTTTTTGGTGTTGCGAGCTTAGCGCACGCAACTGATCCCGATGCGTTAAAACAAGCCATTGACGAAAAATCTAAAGCACTCTCCGCAATTAACGCGCAAATCCAAGAAACTCAAAAAAACCTTTCTTCAACCACAGCTCAAAGTCACAGTTTAAATCAAGAAATTAAAAACTATGATGGCCAGATTAATCATTTAAACCTGGTCATCAAGGCAAGTGAAATTAAAATCGACAAGCTAAAGCTTGAAATGTCTTCGTTAGGAGATGACATTAGCGCAAAAGAGCAGGCATTGGTAACTAAAAAAGGTGCGGTTACCCAATTTCTTCGAGTGCTCCAAAGTAAAGACCAAGAAACAACGCTGGTTGTTTTTCTGAAAAGCCAGTCACTTGCCGAAAGCGTTTCCGAAGCGCAATCCTTGTCTAATCTCAATAACCAACTCTCAAATGAAATTAGCGATTTGCAAATACTGCGTGAAGATTTAAATAACCAACTCACCGAAGCTTCTCAAAAGAAGACGGAAGCTGAATCAGAAGGCCAAGCGTTAAAAAATCGCAAAACCATTTCTGAACAGGCAAAAGAAGACCGTGCAGTCCTTTTAAAATCAACGAAAAACCAAGAGAAACTTTATCAAACCCAGCTCCAAGCGCTGGAAAAACAGCAAGAAGAAATTGCTACAGAAGTTGAAGGATATGAACGGGAACTCCGTTCGAAAATCGATCCGAACGGCCTGCCGCAAGCGGTAGCCGGAGTGCTGAAGTGGCCGGCGGCATCAGCTCTCATGAGTCAAGGGTATGGCTATACGTCGTTCGCAAGCCGAACTTATAAAAACCAATATCACAATGGCGTGGATATCGCAGGCCCCATCGGCACGGATATTTATGCGGCGGAAGACGGCATTGTCGTGCTTACAGGAAATCAAGACTTGTATTGCCCGCATGCAGCGTATGGAAAATTCATTGTCATCCGGCATTATAACGGCCTCACGACGATTTATGGGCATCTTTCCCAAATACTTACTTCGGTCGGGGCTCAAATCAAACGCGGCGACCTCATCGGGTATATGGGCAAAACTGGTTGGGCAACTGGCCCCCATGTGCACTTCACGGTGTGGAGCACGCCAACCTATACCGTACGGAGTACGCGTTCGTGCGGGCCGATGCCGGTGGGCGGTGATTTAAATCCGCTGAATTATCTCGGACAGCCGACCGCCGGAGTTTAATGTTATGCAAGGAGACGCAAACCACTGGAACACCCGCATTGCCGCGCACGGCGGATCATTTCTTCAATCCTGGGAATGGGGCGATCTCCAAGAGAAGCGCGGAAACCGCATTCATCGCCTTGATGGTAGGGGTATTTTTATTGCTTTACTTATTGAACGCAAATTACCTTTCGGCTTCTCGTATTTATATGCCCCGAGAGGTCCTCTGTTCCACGAATCGCGTTTTACTAAAGAACAGATGGCGATGTTTTTGGACGCAGTAGAGAATATACCGGTTTCCGGGCGAAAACCTTTTTTTCTTCGCATAGAGCCGGAAGCTCCGGACGCACCCGTGCTCCGTGAAGCTCTGTTTGATGCGGGATTTCAAGAAGGGAAGTCTGTCCAACCTCAAGAAACGCTTTTTATAGAGATCGCGAGAGCCGATGAAGAACTACTCACGCTCATGGAACACGATACACGCTACGCGATTCGTGTCGCCCTGCGCCGCGGCATCACCTTAGTACGGGCAAAAACCGTTGACGAGAAAAAAACCGCCTTCGAAGCATTCTGGGATCTCTTTGAAGAAACAAACCGCCGCCATGAGCTTCACCGTTATGAGAAAGTATACTATGAATCGGTTGCCGGACTTCATGGTGAATGCCATGCTGAAATTTTTCTTGCGAATCTGAATGCCGTAACCCTCGCAGCTGCGATTGTCGTCTATTTTAGAGATAGGGCAACCTACTTATATGCAGGATCAGCTTCCGGGTACGGCCGCTTTAACGCACCAACGTTCCTCCTATGGGAAATTATTCGTGCAGCGCGCGACAATGGCTACCGAACCCTCGATCTGTGGGGGATAAGCGCCGATGACCCCAAATGGGCTGGCATTACGGCCTTTAAACGAAGCCTTGGCGGGAAGGAAGTCCGCTATCTTGGTGCCTGGGATTATAGATTTGACAAATTTATACACTCTTTGTATAAGATGTATTCTGCATTTCGGCGCAATTAATAGAAAATAAAATGGTATACTAGAGCTGTGAAACAATTTTTTATCTTTATCATCGGTATAGGCATGATAGCGCCTGTTTTTGGAGCTTTGCCGGCACAAGCTGCGACAAACGACAATGGGAACGCTGAGTGGCAAGGCATTTGGAATGAATTCGTCACCCTCGTAAAACAGATTTGGGTACGTATTACGTATGCGGCAAACATAGCTAATAACTGGATCGAAGTGCACCTACACATCAACTTTGGGAAAATCATTCGTTTTATAGCGGATATTATTATTTGGATATTGGAATCATTGATTAAGATCGTGCAATGGCTTGTGGGCCTGGTAACGTAATGCATTTTGATAAAAGGGGCTAAGATAGCCGAGAAGATTAATCCTTGTTTGAATATATTGTTTGTCGCAAAAGGTATATTGTGCGTCAGGTAATATAGTTAACAACGAGGCTCGATTAGCCCTCCCCTAACTCTAAAGGTAACTCTTCGACTCACTGTTGCTCGCTCAGGTCGTTCAGAAATTTTAATTATTGTCGTGAAAAATAAAAACACCCGGTAGTCTTGCGACTTCACCGGGTGGACCCGCATAGAGTATGTGTTGCATCGTTGCAGTGAGAGTTTAGGGTCATACTTCCACCGCTTCCGCGCTCACCCCTGTTATCTTCCGGAGACCGAGGATCGTCTTACCGGAAACCTAGCTCTTTTAAACCGTCCTCGAAGCTGGCTAGGCAACTCTCGAGGACGTGTGGCTCCGTAATCTGGTTCGTGGTTATACGAGAGCCATCCCACACGAACTCTCTTCTTTCTTGTTCTTCGTAGAAGAGAACACGTTGCCTTCCGCAACTTCCGACTCGGGAGACCGAAGGTTTACCTCCCGGGAATCCCAGCTGTTCAAAACGGTTCATGCACCCGCTGGAGTCGATGCATGAAGTATAAGAAAGGGCTTTTTTCCAGCTCATCGCCAACCTTGCGGTCAACGATGAGCTGGAACAGGAACCGCAAGAGCAAGAGTAGGTTGGCCTTCCCTACTCTCACAATCACGATAAGCCCTAGGACGGGTGGTTGGGCACACAACGAGAAACGAGAGCTGAATCTCTTTCACTTTGTGCTTTCCCATCCAAAAATCCCGAAACCTGACCAGTGTCAGCGTTTTCACGCGCCACTGGATTTAACAACAGTTCATTCGGAGTTCTACGACATACCTCGATGATTTTACGAGGGAGCCCTACCGAATTAAACTGCTGGCAAACGTTACAAAGAGCTAGGAGACTGCTGTGCTGAAGCGCGCACGACCCCGTATACCAGGGCCTAACGAACGAACGAACGCAACGATTCAGCCCAGCATTGGTGCCATTATAGCATACCACTATCCCCTGTCAAGCCCCCTGCCAGTACGAGCCAAAAACATTAGCATTTATGGCGTTTTCTTATTTTCTGTTAGAATGTATGGATTAACTTATGGGCTTACTATTGGCTAGTCGCTAATGGCTAATAAACTATCTCTATGGATTGGTTCAACAACGAAAAAAGTTTTATGGAAGCGTGCGGGTATGAGATCGACGGCAATTGGTATCCGCGTGTGACTAAAATTTTAGGCATTAAGGCAAAGCCGGCACTGTATCGCTACTATGGCGAAGCCGCGAGTTATGCGGCGGCACAAGCCTCAACAGCAAAATCTGCGGAAGAAGGCACTCTGCTCCACGAAACCGTGCAGAAAATCATGCTGGGAGAAACTCCGGTAGTTGATGCTTCCATTGCTCCGGCGGTTACCGAAGCGGCAAAATTCCTTACGAATCGGAATGTGCAAGTTGATCCGGAGTCCGTTGAAAAACGCATTGTGCACTATGATCACCGGTATGCCGGCACGATTGATGCGATGGCTTTAATTGACGGAAAATTCGGCGTACTCGATATCAAAACTTCTCAGGCAATTTACCGCGACTATAATTTGCAAACCGCCGCGTATATGGATCCTCTTTCCCTTGATCACGCGAATCTGCAGACCCGCTGGATTCTGCGCATTGATCAGAATCGGCTGTGCCGCCGATGCGGGGCAACGCTTCGGGAAAAAGGCGGCAGAGAAAAGATTAAACCTCCGTATCCCGCACGAGGCGTTTGTGCAGAAACTGAACATGACTGGGGAGCGGTGCGCGGCATTGTTGAGCTCAAAGAATTCCCCTTTTGGAAAGATGATTTTGATGCCTTTCTTTCTGCAAAGCGCCTGTGGGAATGGGAAAACGAATTGTGGCTTAAAAAAATTGGCTATTTGAAACCGTTTTAAAAAAAGCGACCCGAGGGGAAGACTCGGGTCGAAAAGAGAAGGGTGTGGGGAGAAACAGGATCGATTAATCAGCGATTGGGGGAAAGGAGCGTGCTTCACAGAAGGATCCGTATGGGAGAGTTAGAATCCGTGATATGGAGGAGAGGAGATCAGAACCCCCATACTCCGGAGCACCATTCCTTGCGATTATCCGACTGCTTTCTCCCCACACCACACGATAGCGTTTGGCGGGTTCATATACCCGCATTTTGTAAGGAGCGAGCGTATTACCAGGATCTCCATCAACACTAGCAGAGGGCGTTACTTCTGTCAACTCTTGATCCTCCCCTCTTAGTTTCCATCGTAGAGATGGCGAAGGGCGTATGCGAGCGTGCCGTTTACTTTTTTGCCGGGATTAAAAATATTTTTCGGGTCAAAAATAGTTTTTACATCTTCAAAAAGGCGGTACACCTCTTCTCCGAACATATCTTTCAAAAACGGAGTTCGAATTATTCCGTCGTTATGCTCTGCCGTGATAGAGCCGCGGTATTTAAAAACTAACGCATTCACCTGATTCATAAGTTCGGGAATAATTTTTCTTACTTCGGGGTTCGTGAGGTCCATAAGCGGGATAATATGAAAATTAGCATCGCCGGCATGCCCGGCAATCGTATAGATGAGTGTTGGATAACGCCCGAGAATGGCATTTAATTCCGGGAGGAAACGAGGTAAGTCATCAGGATGCACAATAATGTCATCGATAAACGGAGCAGTCCGCTTTCCGGTGAGATGATAGCGGAGCAGATTGAAGCTTTCGCGGCGCATGACCCAATATTTCCGGGCTTCCGCGTCAGTCTTCATCAGCCGACTTTTTGACTTGAATTGCGCAATCGCTTGGCTTGCCGCACGAGCTTTATTCTCCGCCTCCTCTTCTGTTTCGCCGGTAAACTCGGCAAGGAGTATGAGTTTTGGCACACCGCCCGTGAGTGTCATCCAAAACTCAGGCAAAAACCGCCACACAAGAGAAAGGAATCCTTTTGTTTTCATAAGTTTTGCGAGCTCTGGCAAATAGCGAAGCGCGATTTGCAGTGTGTGATCGTCAAATGATTCAAAACTTTCTGGTTTAAATCTCAAAACCGCCTTGATAATATCGGTGAGCCGCCCAAGATCATGGAGAAAAATAACTAACAGCCGGTGGTGCAGCATCGGGCGGACGAGCTCGAATTCAATTTCCGTAATCATACCAAGGGTTCCTTGCGAGCCAACGAACAGTTTCGTAAGATCGAAGGTTTCACCATCCCAGACGTTCCACAGGTAATACCCCGCGGAATTTTTAGTCACCCGGGGCCGAGCCCGTTCAATAACATCACGATTTTTCTCGAGTAGTTTTCGCATCGCCCGATATATCTCTCCTTCGAAATTCTTCTGGCTTTCTTTCCGAGTAAGCATTTCTCGGTCTAATGGCGTAAGCTCATACGCCTCTCCGTCGCTTAGAACGACATTCAGGCGCTTTACATAGCGTTCAGTTTTCCCATAGGAAAGCGTTTTTTCTCCGCCGGAATTATTCGCCGCCATTCCCCCCACGGTGCATAATTCACGCGAGGCGGGATAGGACGGTAAAAGCAGATTATGCTTTAACGTTTCTGCCTCAAAATCCCGATAATAGACACCGGGTTCCACAACCGCATGGTTTCCAGTGATTTCCTTAATCGCAGTAAAATACTTTGTGAAATCAAGGATAATCGATTCGCTCAAAGGCCCGCCGCTCATATCAGTCCCTGCTGATCGTGCGGTGAGCGAAAGGTCAGGATGCGACGTGACAAACCGAACCAGATTTTTCACGTCAGCAGTTCCTTTCGGGAAAACAACCGCCTGCGGCTTTACAAAAAAAAGACTTGCGTCTCGGCTGTACTTTTGCCGCGTTGCATCATCATCAAAAACTTCTCCCTTCACCACTTTTCCTAATTGTTCAGCCAAGGATGCCATAACAATATTTATTGTCGTCGTTCCTTTAAAAAGAGAAGTAAACTTACCCAAGTAATACCATAACCAATGACAATGAGATTATGCGCGGGCACTTTAAAGAACACATTCAAGCCCTCGGCAAGTCCAGAAGTAAGGTGGATATAAAAATCCCAGATAAATCCGATGAACTGGATAACGAGGCCCACGCAGAGAATCGCAAATGGCCGTTTCATAAATAAGCGATAAAAAGGGGTGTTCCTGATATTTTTGTAACCGCGTGGGCTGGCGCAAACTCTGTCGTAAAAAGACTATCAACAAAATGCCGATCTTTGTTCCCTGCCGCTTGAAACGAAGGCATCGCGGAGAGCGCATTATGTAGGAGCGCTTTTGCGCGAAATAACGTTAATGCGCTTGCGGCAAGCTGGATATTAAACAGCATATGCTTTGCATTTCTCCCCGGCATGCCGAGCACTCGGAGCACAATGCCTTCGCCTACAAGATTCATCTTGGCGAAATGATTCATCAAGGCGAGAAATTGGTCAGGATGCGATGCGACGTGAATAGCTGGCAAAAGATTAGCCCCCGTAATAATACTGCCGTTCCACCCAATAGGCGCGCCTGGAGTTTCTCGAAGCGTAACCCCGCCCCAGAGGCTTCGGACTATATTGGCAAGCACAGGCATGCGTCTCAAGGGAGCACCGAGAATCGTCTGAATATGGCGGCCGAAGTGCGGAACCGCAAGTTCCAAAACAAAAGGAATTTTTTTCCGCCGCAGAGCCTCAAAGAGCATTCCGGTCTTTTCTGGATGCGCAAATCTCTCCCTCATCGGAAGAGAAACTTGAATATATGAGAATGAAGAATTAAGTCGCGACTGTTTTGCCATGCGTTCCAAAAAAGAGACGCTCACGAATGTCTTACTAGTATAACATCTCCGTCAGCAACGACGTACTCTTTTCCTTCTATCCGCAACAGGCCTTTCGATTGTGCTTTTGTCCAGCTTCCGGCAGACAAAAGCTTTTCACAGGCGATTGCTTCCATGCGAATGAATTTCTTTTCAAAATCGGTGTGGATAACGCCTGCGGCCTGCGGCGCCTTCATCCCCCGCTCAATAGTCCACGCCCGAGTTTCATCTTCGCCCGTGGTAAAAAAACTGATGAGGTTTAATATGCGATACGCCGCAGTAATAAGTTCCGGAATTTCGTTCGCATGAGATAAATCAGCAATGATAAAATTTCCTCCCAAGGCAGCAATTTTTGCCGTGAGCGCTTCCGAAACATCCTGCGGCTCGCCGTTTAAAAGGTACATCTGCTTTTTTGCGGAAAGAAGCTGTAGTTCTTTTACGATTGGCTCGGCTTTCAATTCAGCAATGAGCTTTCCTTCGGAGAGCTTTTGCTCCAGTTCTTTTAAAATCTCTAAATTCCGCCGCGCCGCTGTATCGGGAGACCGAGCCTCGCTTCCTGCCTTATCGAGCCGGCGAGTGACGGTATCCAAATCTTTTAAGATGAGTTCTGCATTGATAATTGCCAAATCACGGATCGGGTCTACGGAGTTTTCAACATGAATGATTTCATCGTTTGAAAAACAGCGGAGCACAATGACAATGGCGTTCACTTCCCGAATATGCGCGAGAAATTTATTCCCGAGCCCTTCTCCTTCCGCCGCACCTTTGACAAGCCCCGCAATGTCGTAAAATTCAACCACCGCCGCAATCTTTTTTGCGGAACGACTCATTTCAGCGAGCGCATCAATGCGTTTGTCGGGAACCGGCACCACACCAATATTCGGATCAATCGTGCAAAACGGATAGTTCGCAATATTGACCGGTTGCTTCGTGAGAATCTTAAACAACGTGGATTTGCATACATTCGGGAGCCCAACGATGCCGATGGAGAGTTTCATGTATGAATTGATAAAAGATGAAAGAGCCCCGCCGGTTTGCGAACAAACCGGCGGGGCGAGTACGGAAGTTGCTAACTGCTCGAAGAACGTCTTTGCCCGCCGAGTGGAGCGGTCCTTTCCTCGATAGTTTGGATCGATTGCAATGTCCCAAGATTGCCCGGATGGGACAGG
>JBGPMO010000019.1:0-9802 GCA_041487075.1 Minisyncoccia bacterium | reverse complement strand
GATAGTTATCGGATTAGTCATTATTACTACAATGCCTGTCATAAGTGCATATAGAAAGGAAAGGAAGTAACGCCAAGACGCGATGCCAATATACGAATGACATGCGAATGATACGAATATTATGCGAATAATTCTGTCTGATTTTTCTTTTAAAAACGGCCGCTCAAGTGAGCGACCAGTCAGTGGATATAGGTTAGCGCGGACGGATCGGGGTGTCAAGAAGTAAAAAAAGGATCCCCGCGATATAGCGAGGGATCCATGGACGAGCGCTTGGAGGAACTTTTTCGAACGTTTAAGTGCAGGGCGGCTGACTGGCCTAATCGGATAAAGAGTTATCCGGGCTCGTCCCAAACCGACAGCGGACAAGCACAAGGTTCGAGAAGCTGTAAATTCAAGAGCAAGCACTTTTTGGGCCATCTCGAGCTAACAGCACGCGGTTGATCCAACTGGCAATCAGATAATAGTGTATCTGGGCTTGCATAACCATGGACCCGTTCGGTACACACCCGAGAGGCTGGTAATGTAACCCTACATTGCCCATGCGGCTTTGCTGACCGCATCGTTGCCAATATATTCCTACTCTTGATTTTTGTCAAGTATTTCTTGTACTGGCGTCGTTTTCACCTTCTTTTCAATTTTGTGGAGGAGTTATGGTTTTAATTCGATTTCTTCCTTTGTTTCAGAAAAAATGACAGCGCGGTAGTGCTTAAAAAAAGTACGTCCCAAAAGAGGTACTATGAAGCCATCAGCAAAACCTACCTCCGTTGGAAGTTCGCGAATTTCACCCATCACTTTAAGTTTGAGATCATGAAAATACACGTTTACCCTTTGTTGGCCAATACCGATAGTAGGTTCTAATTTTCCGACTTCGATGTCGTGGATACCGACCTCTTTTGCGAGATCGGAAGGGAAGATAACCCGATCAGCTCCCGAATCAAGGAGGGCATAGTAGGGGCTTTCAGTTTTACTATTTGAGCCGATGAGATAGATAGGAAGATAGGGCCGAGCGATAAGCGGCTTTTTAGGGTCATAAGATCCGTGCGGAAGTTTTTAATAACGAAATTTCAAGCTTGTGGCGAAAGAGAATAATCAAGCGGCGGAACTTTAAATAAAATAACTTCGCCTACACTCTTTTTTTCAGCCGCATGAACAGCTTCTCCGTACGTTTTTCCATAAGCTACAATTGTATTATTGGCAGAAATAGCAATCCATTGCTGCTCGTATTGCTGCAATTCAGAACCCAATTTTTCGAGATCTATTTTATTTGCATCGAGAGAAATCATATGGTCTAAGAGTATTAGACGAAGAGTCTTCTGTCAATATTATTTTACAACTTCTTGCGTTTATTCTTCGCTTTGATCCAAAGCTTTCGCGGGAGTGGTCTTCACCTTCTTTTCGATTTCGTGGAGGAGCTTTTTGTCTTCTTTGAGTTTTTCTTTAGTCTGTTCAATGCCAACGCCGAGCTTTTGGCCATCGAACAGGTAGGTGTTTCCTGATTTGACGATAACGCCATGAAGAGTTGCAGCGTTTACTACATCAGCTTCATAGGAGATGCCTTCACTAAAAAGAATATCAAATTCGGCAATTCTGAAGGGCGCCGCAACTTTGTTTTTTACTACTTTCGCTTTCACGCGGTTGCCAATAACATGTTCGCCTTTTTTAATTTGCGCGATGCGGCGAATATCAATCCGAACTGATGCAGAAAACGGGAGCGCCCTGCCGCCGGGAGTTGTTTCGGGGTTGCCGAACATCACGCCGATTTTCATCCGGATCTGATTGATGAAAATAATCATCGTGTTGGTTTTTGCGGCAATCGCGGTCAGCTTCCGAAGCGCCTGGCCCATCATGCGCGCTTGGCGCCCCACATGCTGGTCTCCCATCTCTCCTTCAATTTCAGCTTTCGGCGTTAATGCCGCAACCGAGTCAACGACCACCACATCGATTATTTCCGAACGGACCAAACTTTCTAAAATGTTTAATGCTTCTTCTCCATTACCCGGCTGTGAGATTAAAAGTTCTTTCACTTTAACGCCAAGTTTCGCCGCGTATTCAGGGTCCATGGCGTGTTCAGCATCAATAAAGGCCGCGCGGCCGCCTTTTTTTTGTGCTTGTGCAACGACGTTTAACGCCAAGGTAGTCTTCCCGGAACTTTCAGGGCCGTAGATTTCTATGATGCGTCCTTTAGGGAGCCCGCCTACGCCGAGCGCCAAGTCGAGCGAGAAAGAACCCGTGGGAATGACATCCACATTCACGCGGCGCGCATCGCCGAGTTTCATAATCGCTCCTGCGCCGAATTTATCCTGCAGCGACTCGAGGAGCTTGTCGAGATCTTTTTCGTCAGCCAGTGCCTTAGCTTCGTTTTCTTTTTTCATACCTTAGTAGTATCACACTTACTGCGGCTGGTAAATGACTTGGCGGATTTCCGTTACGGTTTTTCCGAGCAGAGTTTTTGCTTCAAAGGTGATGGCATTTAATCCGGTGCGGAGCGGGTATTCTTTTTCGAAGCGTCCGGTTGTTGCATCCGCGGTGACCGATTCCCCGTCAATAGTCAGTTTTGCGTCGGGGTTCACTTTGCCCAAGAGTGTGATGGTGCTTGCGGTGGTGACAAGGGTTTCAACGGAAGGGCTCGTGATGGTGAGTTCTGATGTTCCGAGAAGGCGATTCGCGTTGAACCCGAGGTAAAGAAGGAGCAGTAATACTATTCCTCCGAGCGCGTACCAGTTGCGGCTGACGCGTTCAATGACAAAACGGTTTTTAGGAAGCACGTCGTCGGGGCCGGAGCTTTTCAACGCCGCCTCTGCGGTAAACGTTTCCCAAAGGGCGTTGCCGTCAAGATTCAGCATAGTCGCGATTTTTAAAAGGTAGCCGCGTACATACGGCGCCGGCGGGAGTTTCTCAATATGGCCCTCAAGAAGGGCGGTGAGATACCGTTCAGGCACTGCGGTTTCCCGAGCGATTTTTTCAGGCGTGGTTCCTTTTGCCTGCATTTCGTCGCGGAGCGTGTCTCGTAAAGATTTATCCATACTGTTGCTCATTACTATTCGTGGCTGGTATTTTCATCTAACAATATTTCTCTTGGTTTTGCGCCATCTCCCGGGCCGATAACGCCGCGTTCTTCCATAAGATCAAGGAGCCGCGCTGCGCGCGCGTAACCGACTTTGAGGCGCCGCTGGAGAAGGGAGGCAGAGGCTTTCCCGGCTTGCTGCACGGTTTCGACAGCTTCACGGTAGAGATCGTCATCATCTTCATCGCTGCCCATATAATCATCGAAGTTGACGTCACGGCCTTCCGATGCAACTCCGTTGTTCGCCGCGGCAATCGCAGGGGCCGCATCGGCTACCGACTCGTTATGGTCAATGATGAATTCAATGACGCTTCGGGTTTCTTCTTCACCGAGATAGGCGCCTTGCACTCGTTTTGGTTTTGAAAATTCTGATGAGATAAAGAGCAGATCGCCGCCGCCTAACAGTTTTTCCGCGCCAGCAGAGTCAAGGATGGTGCGGGAATCGATTTGGCTTGCGACTTGGAGCGCAATGCGAGCGGTGATGTTCGCTTTAATGAGCCCAGTCACCACTTCAACGGACGGCCGCTGGGTCGAGAGAATAAGATGGATCCCGGTTGCCCGCGCCATCTGGGCGAGCCGTACAATCGAGCCTTCAACCTCGCGACCGTATCGTGCCATAAGGTCTGCCATTTCGTCAACGACGAGCACGAGGTAGGGTAGCGGTTCGTCCTTATGATTTTTATTATAACTTTTGATATCGCGGGAGCCGGCAGAGAGGAGCGTTTCATAGCGATGCTCCATTTCGCTGATAGACCACCGGAAGACGCCCAAAGCTTTTTTTGCATCCGTAATGACCGGAGCGGCGAGATGAGGGATGCCTTCATAGATCGAGAGCTCGACCCGCTTTGGGTCAATTAAGATGAGGCGCAGGCTCTGCGGCGAGTTTTTATAGAGGAGTGAGATTAAAATCGAATGGATCATGATGGATTTCCCCGACCCGGTGCTCCCGGCAACTAAGAGATGCGGCATTTTTTCGATGTCGATGAATATCGGTTCTCCCGAGACGTCGCGGCCGAGCGGGAATCCTAACGACCCTAACTTCGCAAAATCTTCAAAGCCGAGAAGACTTCCCAATCGCACGATTGCCGCGGCTTTGTTCGGCACTTCGATGCCGACGAGGGATTTCCCCGGGATCGGCGCTTCGATCCGAATCGGGTGCGCCGCAAGCGCGAGCGCCAAGTCTTGGTTTAACGCGGTAATCTTCGTGAGCTTTACGCCTTCAGCCGGCTTCAAGGTATAGCGGGTGACTTTCGGGCCGATAGAAATTTCTCCCATCTCAACGGGGATGCCAAAACTTTCAAGCGTTCGTTTGATGATATTTGCGTTTGCCCGAAGGTCGCCTGAAGTCGGCTTCTCAATACTGGATTTTAAAAGAGAAAGCGGTGGAGACACATAATCTTTCGCCGCAACGGGAATTTTGGTGAGCATAGCTCCTCCTTGTGTTGTCTTGGCGATGACCGGTTCGACTGGTTCCTCTTTTTCTTCTTCTGGTTCCTGCTCTTCTTCAGCTGCTTCGGGCTCTGCCACTTCGGGAAGCGTCTCTTCTCTTGATGCAGATGCTTCCTCGTCTTTTTTCTTTGGTCCCCGTGGCTTCCATTGGATTGAAAAATCAAACGCAATGAGAATAGAGGTAATAAGCAGTGTTCCTAACACCACGAGTCCTGCGATTTTCCCAAACGGAACTTCAAGGGTGCCCACGAGTTTGCCGACAAACCCGCCTTTTTCTGGGGAGATAATATCAATCAATCCTAAGCTTGAGAGCACGGCGAGCGCGGCTCCCAAGAAAGTGATACCGAAGAAATTTTTCTCGCGGGTAAAAATAAAAAGGAGGGCAACGCCCGCCGCGGCTTTGGGGATTAAGAAATAGCCCCAGCCAAAGAGAAAGAAGAGGCCGTGATAGATGGCAGTTCCCGCGGGTCCGGCGAGCCCTATGCTCGCGAGTATCAGAATGACGGAAAGGCCGAGCAGGAGGATCGCCGTCACGCTCTTTTTTGTCTCTGGGCTTACCCGTTGTTTCTCCTCAAGGCTTTTGATAACGCGCCGGAGTTCTTTTCGGGTTTTCGGCTTCTTCATGGGTATCTCTATATTATAGCCAAAAAGGATTCTATAATAGGGGGATAACGATTTATGATCATTCCTTCTAGATTTGTGAATAAAAAATTAATCGTTTTCGACCTGGACGGCACGTTAACCAAAACCAAATCCGATATGGAGTCGGATATGAGTCATGCGCTTACCTCACTTCTCGAAGTGAGGCAGATCGCTATCATCGGAGGCGGTTCCTACCAACAGTTTAAAAAACAATTTCTTAAAAATTTTAAGTGTCCACCATCACTTCTCTCAAAATTGTATCTCTTTCCGACAACGGCAACTTCTTTCTACCGTTACGATGGCGGATGGAAAAAAGTCTATGGTTTTGAATTATCCAAAAAAGAACGAGCTCACATAAAAAAAGCCTTCAAGGAGGTTCTCGCAGAAATCCATTACGTGCCGCCGAAAAAGATTTATGGCAAGGTACTCGAGGATCGAGGGAGCCAGATAACATTTTCTGCTCTCGGCCAAGACGTGGTGGAGGCGCTTGGCACAAAGGGAGTGCGTCTTAAGGAGCAGTGGACGAGGGAACATACACCCCTCAAACTAAAAATTGCACGCCTCGTACAGCGACGGTTGCCTCATTTCGAGGTCCGAGCTGCTGGTTTTACGTCCATTGATGTTGTCAAAAAAGGAATTGATAAGGCCTACGGTCTCCGGCAAATCGAAAAAAATCTCCGACTGAAGATATCCGAAATGCTTTTTCTCGGAGATGCGATTTTTCCTGGTGGCAACGATTATGCGGTTGTGAAAAGTCACGTGGATTATGTAAAAGTGAAGGGGCCAGCTGAAACCAAGCGAGTTATTAAATATATTATACGTACATGATGGTAGCGGCGAACGGGGGTTGACCTAAACCGAGCCACAAGCCCCGGGCTTTTAGGCCGGGGAATCAGCGGCCGGGGAGCACCACTTCTTGAAATTGGAGGGTGGCTTGCGGAGTTCTACTCATCAGGGTACCATTATTGAATGACCTACAAATCTACTATTGTTATTGCAAAAGACGGGACATGGTTTGTGGCCCGTTCGATCGAGCTCGGCGTCACGAGCCAGGGTAAGACGATCGAAGAGGCACAGCGAAACCTTAAAGAAGCCATGGAGCTCTATCTTGAAGATGCGCCGCGGGATCGTAAATTGCTTCCGACGGAATCGCCGCTCATAACCTCTATCGAAGTCGGGCGTGGCTAAGACATTTTCCGGAAAAGAAGTTGTGAAAATTCTTACCCGGGAGTTCGGGTTCTTTTTTGTATCCCAGCGGGGAAGTCATGTGAAGTTGCGCCGGAAAGTCGCCGGGCACATCACTGACAACGGTGGTGCCCATGCATAAAGAGCTTGCCCGCGGCACCTTGATCGGCATTTTGGAACTCGCCAAGATTACCGAAGATGACTTCAAGAGAGCTGCCTAATTTCAAAACAGCGTCGCGAGCAAGGTCTCTTCTTGAAAGTGGAGCGGGACTTTTGCGAGCGCGCCGGTCGTCCGGTCCGGCACCAAAAGATATCCTTGTTTCTTTGCGAGTTCATACAATTCTTTCGTCAGTTTCACATCGTTTAAACAATAGTCCCGAAGTTCATCGAATCTACCTTCATTATAGAGCTTGATTGCTTCAAGGCCCGAGGCATGGGTTTTTTCGAGCCCCAGATTCGTTTTTGCAAGAATATTTAAGCTGATGCGAGTCCCCATGGCGAGCTCGATTTCTTCCAAGAGATCGAGCCGCGGGAGCGCCATCAAATCAAACGAAAAATGCTTTTTTAAAACCGGCATATCAAAGCGGTTGATGGCAAAGCCGATGACGAGTCCGGCTTTTTTCAAGAGAGGTTCAAAATCCGCAATCTGGTGTTCGTCGAATGAAAAATATTTATTGTGGTTGTACGAATACGCGCCAATCAATGAAACAGTCAAACGCTCCAGATTATGCTGACCGCCGACGTCCGCAAAGGTGTTTGAGGTTTCGATGTCGAGTACGAGTTTATCCATGGTATTAAAGAGGCAAAGCGCGAATCGCAAAGCGCAGAGCGTTTAAGTGAGAGATTTTGAAAAATTACGCATTTTTCTGATTAATTCTTCTGCTTTTTCATACATATCATTTTTTATCTTTTGATTAATATATTCTATTTCACAAGCAAAGTTAAGAATATTCACAGTCTCAAGAGTTGAGCCGAGTGCCATCGTGAGATATCTTTTAAAGTTTATTATTGAGCCAACTGAGCCTTCTGCGATGTTATTCGAAATTGATATTGCGGCACGTCGTAGTTGGTCGGCAAGCGCAAAGCGTTCTTCTTTAGGGAATTCATGAGTAAGGCGATAGCATTCTTTACCATAATCTGTTGCTAAGCGCCATATCTCAAGTTCTTCAAAGCGAAACATGCCGCGATTTGCGCTCGGCGCTTTGCGCTTTACTACACATGCCTATCCGCCACTTTACTCGCGGCGTAACTGTCGGGTTTTGTTTTTGCTTCAAAATTCATGGCGCGAACCATGCCGACGAGCTCCTGAATCATGGTGCGCGTCGCGCCGTTTTCGCCCACATCCACATGGATTTCAAAATCGTACTTTGGCATCTCGAATTGTTTGGTGGTTTCGAGCAACTCTTTTGCGACATCGATAGACATCAAGACTTCTTCTAAGATGCGGTCCCGGAGCGTATGAAAGCGTTTTTCCTGCACGATTCTCCGCCAGAAGTATCGGCCGCCGTTCCCCACGCGATGGATAACGATTGCGGTGACGAAATCAACCGTGCCGTTGCCGTTTTTCTCCGAGTCAGAACCGATGATGATTTTGTAGTTTCGTTTGGCGTCTTCCTGCATGAACCGGATGAGTTCGCGCACGATTTGCTCGGGGGAGAGTTTGAGGCCGAGAGAACTATTGAAGAGATGTTCCATGGATTAACGTATAACTGAAAATTAATAACTAACTCATGACTACCAACCTGCGACGAATGCATCTTAGGACTTTCGCCGAATTTTTGCAACTTATTGAGAGAATCCTTTTTAAAACGAATGCGTATTCGTTTCCCGTTATTCGTTATCAGTGGTAAGTTATACGTTCGTTATCTTGGCAACGTCACATGGAATGCGGATCCCTTATTTTCTTCTGATTCAAACCAGACTCTGCCGCCGTGCCCCTCGATGATGGTCTTTACAATATAGAGCCCTAAGCCAGTGCCCACATTCTTTTTCTGTATGGCATTCCGGGCGCGGAAAAATTGTTGAAAAATTGCCGACTGGTCTTCTTTAGGGATGCCGATGCCCTGGTCGGTGATGGTTATCCGAATTTCTTTTTCGTCGGCGGCAAGCTCGATCGCAACAGCGCCTCCTTTATTTGAGTAGCCAATGGCGTTATCAATAAGGTTCTCAAGCGCCTTCATAATAGTAAATTCATTGACGCGCGCTATGGCGTCGCCGGCTGTTTTTTGAAACGTCACGTTTAAATCCTTTAACTGGATCACGCCGCTCGAGAAATCGAGGATTTTTTCTATCACCCGCGCAATGTCAACCGATGTCACGCGAGATTTTTTGTATTGGAATCCGACTTCTGAAAGGGTCACGAGATCGTTCACGATTGCCACAATATCTTTTTGGCTCTTTGAGATGATATCTACCACTTCTTTCATTTTTTCTTTGGAGAGTTTTGGGTCATCGAATGCGGCGAGCGACCAATTGATGGCGGTGAGCGGCGTATTTAATTGGTGAGAGATGGTGGTGATGAATTGGTCTTTGAGTTTCGAGAGTTCTTGTTCTTTGCGCAAACTCTCCGAGAGGAGGTCCGCGCGGAGCTTGAGTTCACGGAGTTCCTCAAGGCCTTTTAAGTTCACTGCCATCTTGTTTAAATTTGCGCCGAGATCTTCAAGTTCGTCGCCGGTTTTAATTTGAACGCGGTAATTGAAATTGCCGGCGCCGATAACGCTCGTGCCTTCTCGAAGCGCAGCAATGGGTTCGATGAGCTTGAGCGCTACAGAGCTTGCGATGATAAAGAGTATGGCGAAGGCGAGGAGCAGGAAGCCGCCGATCTGAAAAAGAATGGTGCGGATGAGAGACTTGGTTTCTGTCTGCGGCCATTCGGCGATGACGGCGACGCCGGTCTCGGGGATTAAGCGAGCGGCGCCGCTTACCGCGACCCCGGTAACGCTCGTGTAGGAAGCATTTTTTGAAGCGCCGCTTGAGGCGATCGCATCAAGGAGGGGGAGCGTTTGTATCGTTTTCCCGACGAGTTCCTGGTTTGGATAGGCAATGATAGTTCCTTCACGGGTTACCGCATAGACGTATCCGCTCGTCCCGAGCTTTGCAGCCTTGATAATCGGCTGGATCGCGGCGTTCAAATTAATTTTGCCCGCGAGTACTTCGACAATTTCATTTTTGGCATTTAAGACACGGGATGCGAGGGGAACGCTTGAAATCCCTGCTGCGGATTCAACGGCGCCAACGTAAATTTTCCCCTCTTTTGCCGCGAGGAATGCCGAGTCTCGGCTCCGATCTCGGAGCGGGGTTCCGGCTTGAATCTCTGCGCCGTTTCGGATGAAGCGGCTTGTTTCCCGGCCGGGCTCACAGGCGCTCGGAGTAACGCAGATAAAAGAAATTTCGGCAAGCTGGGGAATATCCTTTAAGAGGCCTTGGAGTACAAACCCTTGTTCACTGAAGGCGATAGGCGCG
>JBGPMO010000018.1:0-10046 GCA_041487075.1 Minisyncoccia bacterium | reverse complement strand
GGAATTCCGCCCGCCGAGCCCAGAGAGTTCCGTTCGGATATTTTCAAACAGACACCGCCAGATTACTCTTCGACTTCGCTCAGGGTCATCGCGCTAACGCACGATGAAAAAAATCTCCGCGGGCAAAAGCACACGGAGATCTTGAACTACTTTTTCGGAAAAGGTTTGTTCAGGTTCTTAACGCCGGGACCAAGGGCTTCTTGAATAAGCCAATCAACATCTTCCGGCGAATCGATATTACGTTTACGCGAAGCGCTAACAGCTCCGGCGTACTCCTGCAAGACCGGCTTTTTTTCTGGATTCACAGGTATGTTATACGCCCTTCTCGCACGCGCCTTGCCCTCTGCTTTTTGCTTTTCCGTCAAGTTTCGTTTAGGCATGTCATCCTCCTTGTAAAAATCCTACTCTCTAAAAACCTATATAAAAGAACGAGGGCTTGCTTACGATTTCAATCGTATGACAGCTTATGCATCCGCGCAATACTATATGCCATACATAAGCAGACTCATGACCGCGAGCGGTATGGAAAAATAGAGGAACGCCTGGGCAAACCCAAAGAACACTGGGATAGTAACCAGTGTATAGAGAAATGCAAAGCCAACGCCAAGCGACTGGCAAAACATTTTTGCCTTTCCCCAGCCGTTCGCCTGAATGGCGACAACACCTTTGTTTTTAAAATAATACGCGCCGCCGATCGTGAGCATCTCGATGAAAAGCACGGCAAAAACGATGCCGAATCCCAAATGCCGTGGGACTAGAACAAGTGCGGTTGTCCCAATTAAAAGCTTGTCCGCAACCGGATCATAAATCTTCCCCCATTCGGTGACGCGGTTCGTGGTACGGGCGAGCGCACCGTCAAGCGCATCCGTAAACGCAGAAATCGCAAACAGGATGAGGCCGATCTTATATTGTTCAATAAATACCAAAAACAGCACAAACGGAACCGTAAAAAACCGGAACACGGTAATCTGATTCGGGGTAACCCACTTTGGAAACAATGTTAAAACTGTTGCCGAGAGAATGCGGTCGGAAATAGTAATCTTTATATCTGTCTCATGCGCCGATTCCATAAAATTATGGTAACACGTTGAGCGCCTTACGCCCTTATTCCAATGTTCTCAAGAACATTGGAATAAGGGCAAGGAGGAAAATCGCCCATCAAATAACCAAGAGATAGACGAGTTTTTCGGCTTTACGCCTTCATACCGCGCAGTGCGTCGATCCGCTCTTCAACGGGCGGGTGAGTTAAAAACAGTTTCGTGAGCCATGAAACTTTTTGTCCTGGTTTATCAAATGGATCATCGAACCACAGGTGCGCAGTCGTGTTTGTCGCAACGCGAAGTGGATTTGGATCTCGGGAAATTTTCTCGAGCGCGGAGATAAGCCCATCGGGATAACGCGTAAGGAGCGCGCCGGATGCATCCGCCAAAAATTCGCGCCGCCGTGAAATCGCAAACTGCATAAGCATTGCCGCAATGGGCGCAAGAATAGAAAGCACGATCGCAAGAACCATGAAAATAGCACTAGCATTCCCCTCTCGATCATTCCGTCGACGGAATCCACCAAAAAACATTGAGCGTCTGAAAAAATCAGCAAGTAATGAAATAAATCCAACCAAAACCACAACTGCAGTTGAAATTAACATATCGTGATTTCCGATATGAGAAAGTTCGTGAGCAATGACGCCTTCTAATTCAGTTTTATTCAATCGCTCTAATAATCCGGAGGTCACCGCAACCACGGCATGTTCGGCATTTCTGCCTGTCGCAAATGCGTTAGGAGACGCTTCATCAATAATATAAATCTTTGGCGTCGGAAGTCCTGCTGTAATACAAAGATTCTCAACTACTTGATAAAGCTCTCGGGCATTTTGCCGATCTACCGGCCGCGCTCGACTCATGGCAAGTACCAACTTATCCGACCACCAATAACTAATAAAGCTCATCACGACGCTGAAAATAACCGCGAAGTAAAGAATGCTCGAATCGCCGTAAACTTGCGTGAACACCCATCCGATGCCGATGACAATGACTAAAAACGCGGCAAAGATAAACCACGTTTTACGAATGTTTTCGGAACGATGAGTGTAGAGAGATGTCATCAACGTATGCCATGAACGAGATAGATATTATTCATTTAACATGCAATCGTTGTACCTTTAAAACTGATTTGCCCATTGCATTTGCGATCAATCTCGTGCTTGAATAATTTCTCTCCGAATTCATTTGCTTCCTCCCCATCACTCTCCATAGTCGCGCTTTTTAGACCCTCCGGATTTCCACGAAACTTTTCTGCTAGTGAGGAATAGCCATCTTTCGTTTTCCCGAGATTTAGTTTAAACACGGAATCACATTTATCGCATTTGAAAATATGAATATTCATATCCGTTATTTGCTAAAACTTCACCTTCACCGGTTCTTTTTGAGAGGCGTCTATTACTTCAAAAAACTGTGCTTGCTTAAAGCCAAAACTACCAGCAATCATGTTCGAAGGGAACGATTCGATTTTTGTGTTCAAATCCTGCACCACCGAATTATAGAACCGGCGGGCGGCCTGGATTTTGTCTTCGGTGTCGGTCAATTCTCGCTGCAGTTCAAGAAAGTTTTCATTTGCTTTCAATTGAGGATAATTTTCTGAAACCGCGAAAAGAGTTTTTAATGCGCCGGAAAGTTGGTTTTCTGCTCCAGCTTTTTCAAGAGCGGTACCACCAGTTAACATTGCCTGCGTGCGGGCTTTGGTCACATTTTCAAGCACTCCTTTTTCATGAGTCATATACCCCTTCACCGTTTCAACTAAATTCGGAATCAAGTCATATCGGCGCTTGGTTTGCACATCAACATCGGATTCCGCCTCTTTTGCACGATTCCGCAGCCGCACCAAACCGTTAAACGAAAAAATAACGTACAAAATAATAGCGGCGAGAACAATATAAAGATAAATCATAATATGAATATTTTAATATAGTGATACGCGAATATCATTACTATATCATGTAACAGGGAAAACAAAAAGCCCCGCCGAACCTGCCTGCAGGCGGGGCGGGGCGGGGCCATAGTCAAAGTCAGGCGGCTTGTTGTTCAGAAAGAACAACGACCCAGCGATGCCACTCCTCGATTGGGTAGCTATGAGTCTCAATGGTTCGACGGATTATGCCGTCGTTCTCCATTGTTTGAACGATTTCGAGAAAGTGAGTCTGGTTCAACGCTCCTTTGACTCGATGAAGAACATCCTTGAGATTCATACATCCCTCTTCATGCAAGAGATTATGAATCGCGGACCGAAGCATATCGGCGCACGATTGCTCCAGCCTTTTCTTCCCTTGCAAAAAAAGGAAGAAAAAGAGTGCAAGCACAACCATCCCCATAGCAATGAGAATCTCCTTCACGACAACCTCCTAGTCTCCCTTTGATTTCCTCGGGTTCTCGTAAGCGATGGTGCTTATCTAGGTGCAAATTTCAAAATACCACGGTCGCCTTAAAACCACAAGCCTCGCAAACGTCAGGATTTCCTACCTCCACTCCCACAATCTTCCACCTATAGAAGCGGATTCCCTTTCCGTAACAACCATCAGCGAAGATGAGTCAGAAATCACTAAACGAAACGAAAATTTTTTGACGCATACATGCGGTGGTCGGAAAATCCCGAAGAGAGGAACGGGCACCGCCGCATGTATTCAAAAAATCGAGTGGTGTGAAGATGATTTCTCGAATCGGAGCGGGTTGTAAGGAAAGAGAATCCGCGCCTAATACTCCTCTCCCATCCCCTCCATCCCCATCCCTGGATTCGGCGCGCCCCCGCGCTTTTTCTTCTCGGGAATATCCGCAACCACTGCCTCCGTAATCACAAGCATCGAGGCCGCGGAAACCGCATTTTGAAGCCCGGTGCGGACGACTTTCGTCGGATCAATAATGCCTGCTTTGATCAAATACTCATATTCGCCGCTCGCGGCGTTAAACCCAAAATCATCTTTGCCGGCAAGCACTTTGTCTAAAACCACGGCGCCGTCAAAACCAGCGTTTTCTGCAATCTGGGCAATGGGCCCGCGAAGCCCCTCTAAAATAATCTTCGCGCCAACGATTTCCGGAAGCTGATTTTTATCGAGTTCTTGAATAAGCTTTTCCACCGCTAGAGATGCGCGCACGAGCGCCACGCCTCCGCCCGGCACAATGCCCTCTTCAATCGCGGCCTTGGTCGCGGCAACCGCATCTTCAATTCGGTGCTGTTTTTCTTTCTGCTCAACTTCGGTTGCAGCGCCCACTTTAATCACGGCAACTCCGCCTGAAAGTTTGCCAAGCCGTTCCTGAAGTTTTTCTTTATCAAACTCGGAGTCAGTTTTTGCGAGCTGATTTTTAATCTGGGCTACGCGCTTTTCAATTTCAAGCTTAGCGCCTTTGCCGCCCACGATAGTGGTATTGTCCTTATTCGCAATGACCCGATGCGCCGTGCCCAAATCATGCATTTCAATGGCATCAAGTTTGCGGCCAACGTCTTCCGAAATATAGTGGGCACCGGTCACCGTTGCAATGTCTTGTAGCATTTCTTTCCGGCGGTCGCCGAACCCCGGCGCTTTCACGGCAAGGCAGTTAAAAATACCTCTCAATTTGTTCACAACTAAGGTTGCAAGCGCCTCGCCATCAACCTCGTCTGCGACAATGACCAGTTCCTTTTTGCCCGCCTGCATTAGCTTTTCCAAAAGCGGGAGCAGATCGCTGATCGCGGAGATTTTTTTGTCGGTCACGAGAATATGGGGAGCTTCAAGCACTGCCTCCATCCGATCCGGATTCGTCACCATGTATTGCGACATATAACCCTTATCAAACTGGAGCCCTTCTACAATTTCTTTGGTAAGGCCGAGCGTTTGGGATTCCTCAACTGTTACCACGCCGTCTTTGCCAACCTTGGCGATGACTTCTGAAATCAATTTTCCGATTTCATTGTCCCGTGCAGAGATGGTTGCCACTTGTTCAATTTCATCAGGGCCGGAAATCTTTTTCGACATGTGCTTTAAGGCCGCGAGCGTTCCCTCATGCGCCTTCTCCATGCCGCGCAAAAGCCCAATCGGATCAACGCCCGAGGAAACATTTTTCAATCCTTCGCGCACAAAAATCTGGGTTAGGAGTGTTGCGGTCGTTGTGCCATCGCCCGCAATGTCATTCGTCTTTGATGCCACCTGCTTTACGAGTTCGGCGCCGATGTTCTCGATTTTATCCTCAAGCTCAATTTCTTTTGCAATCGTAACGCCGTCCCGCGTGATAATCGGCGAGCCGTAACTTTTCTCAAGCACCACTGCCCTGCCGCGAGGGCCGAGGGTCACCTTGACTGCATCCGCGAGTTTGTCCACGCCGGCTTTCAGGGCTTTTCTCGCTTTTTCGTCGAATAAAATTTGTTTAGGCATACGTTTAAACTTATAACTGAAAACTGATAACTAATAACAAATTCGTTCTGAATTCTGTCATAAGTTATTCGTTATTTATTGCAAGCCGTTACTCGATAACGGCGAGTATATCATCTTCATCTCCGACCAGATATTTTTTCCCGTCAATTTCTATCTCATCAGGCCCATATTTTTTAAAAAGAACAATACTGCCAACTTTGACTCCCATCGGCATGCGCTCGCCTTTCTCATTTACCTTGCCAGGGCCAACCGCAACAACCGTGCCCTGTATCGGCTTTTCTTTTTCCGCGGTGTCCGGAAGCACGATGCCGGATTTCGTCATCTTATCTCCTTCAAGCGGTTCAATAAAAACACGGTTACTGAGTGGTTTAAAATTCATCTTCTTTTTTGACTTATAATCTGTAACTCATTGATTAAACTGGCACTCTCGACCTAAGAGTGCTAGGTAGGCAGTCTAATCGCAGAAAGAAAAGCTGTCAACCCCGTTAGAGGCCAACCAATCGCGTGGAAAAGCTCTTCCATTAAAAAACAGAAGGGGTTAAGATAAAAGAGATGAGCGGCGTGTTCTTCCGCCCGGGGGGGCCGAAAGAACACGCTCATCAGCAGCTAGGGTGAACCATAGAGGGTGCTCTTTCCACACGATACTCCTACTAAAAACCTCTCCGGTCTTACCCTAGCTGCCTTTCCCCACTCGGCGCAATACGCCGAGTTTTTTTACCCCGCACCGCAGTAAAAAAAGTTACCTAAAAGCGAGCCCTTATCTCCTTGTCCAAAAAGGAACGCAATTCTCACTGCCGCAATGGTATGCAGTAATCCCAATAATAGTTCCGAAAGAATTCAGGGTGTCGCTTAGGACAAGTGGAAGACTATCCGTTCCCGAAACAAGCGTAATGGAAGTTCCGTGAGAATTCGACCCGTCTGCAAGATTAGTGGTTACCAATCGAGCACAATCTTTGGTATAGCATTTGGCTACCCAAACGTCGCTTTGATAGGGAGAGTTTACCACCTTATTATATGCAATCATGGGCAACCCATCATCAGGCACGCTCATGTCGAGGGTTGTTATATTCCCAGAATCAAGAACAATGCTGCTTGAAACCGCAGAACAAGAAAGGGTTGAGCACTTCACAACATTAAGCTGTGGCGTTGCATTGATGTGGGCAATGGCGGGAAGCCCATCAGTTCCGATACGCATAACATTATGATTTCCACCCGCTTCAACGGTAACCACGGATGAGGTTGCACAATAGATATCATTGCATTTAACCACTTTAAGATTTGCTCCGTCGGCATAAGAAATAATAGGCAAACTGTCGCTCCCAATGGCTATAAAGGGCTGGCCTGCGGGAGCAGCGGCGATAGCGACGGGAGCTGCGAACGAGCTGCAATCAAGCGCAAGAGAGGTACAATGAATGACATTAAGCGTGTTCCCGCTCGCCTCATACACAATGATTGGCTGGCCATCGACGCCAATGATGAATTTCGGATCGTCTTGAGAGGATGTCACGACTGGTATAGTGATAAGGTCGCGCAAGGTTGGCAAAGTGGTAAGGCAATTATAACTCGTGCACTTCGCAAATATATAGTGCGTGGTTCCAGCAATTACTTTCGCGTATATAAAAATCGGGTAACCGTCCGAACCTACTCCTGTAAAAGGAATGCGCGTATTCGTATCGAGCTGAACCTTGTTAGCAAAATCTATGGTTTGGCAGCTCAAATCAAGGCATTTCACCGCGTAGGTAGTGGCGCCATTAATCGTTAGATAAGAAAATATCGGCAGGCCATCAAGGCCAATAGCCATTGAGGAATCTCGGCTGTCATTTGAAGTCCAATCAATAGACTGATCCGCTACCGGAACAATGCTATTTTTTATTCCCCGTTCGAGCACGTTGCCGCTCCGGAAAGCTCCGCTCACATCAAGACGGACCAAAGGGTTTGATTTACCAATGCCAAGCTTTCCCTCCACAATAAGGCTATTTGCCGGCGCTGAAAGGTTGGCGTAATTTGCCCCAATAGCAACACCGCCTATCATCGGATCGGAAACGCTCAAGTCATTGGCGGCCACTGCCGATGCAATCCCAATACCCACTTTTCCAACCACATTCACGTTCCCGCTCGTCGCTCCCGTATCCACTCCAGTCCCCACAAACACCCCGCCTGATACAGACACCTTACTACCAATGGTTGCAGGATTGCCTATGCCAATATTGCCAGAACTATTGGAGTAAATAATTCCTCCGCCAACCGCAGCATAATTCCCTGAAGGATTAACCCAGCCAAACGTAACGCGTATCAAAATAAAAGAGGAAAGAACCAGCAGTAAAACGCTAAAAATAAATCTGCATTGGTGTTTCATAGGGTAGGGTTGTGTTTCATATTTATTTTCTTGTCCAAAAAGGAACGCATCGATCGCTCCCGCAATGCGCAACCTTCAAGGCATTCGGCACTGAAGTATTATCATAATAAGAAATGAGCGGAAGCCCATCCGCGCCCATTGCAATAGAATTCCCCTGCACAAAACTGCCGTTACTCGCATTCGTGAAAAGAACATTGACGTTCGAAGAACAAGCGGCATTAGCGCATTTCGCAACCCTCATAACGCTGCCGAGATCATTATTGTATGCGATAATCGGCAAACCGCCCGCTCCTATCATAAGCACGGGGTACAAACCCGTACCCGCAGATCCATCAACAACACTGGCGCTCCCGCTCGTACAATTGAAATTGCCGCATTGATAAACCTTGAGGCGAGTATTGGTCGTGTCTCGATACGCCACTATGGGCAGCCCATCAGCGCCAATGGCAAGAGACGGATATAATCCAACGTCTCCTACGCTGTCAACGCTTGTTTTTATCGTATTGGGATTTGCAGGGTCACATATTGCATTCCCGCATTTCACTATTTTTAAATCAAGATTAATGCTCCCGTCTCGGTAGGCGATAACCGGCACTCCATCCACCCCGATTGCGAGCGTTGCATAAAGACCAATGTTTGCTCCACTATCAACCTTAAGTGAGGAATTACCGCTGGTACAGCCGGCATTCCCGCATTTCACCACCCATAAGCCCCTCGTTAACGCAGAAGAATCGTAATAGGCAATTACTGGAAACCCATCTGACCCAATGGCCATCGTAACGTCAGATGAGGCGGTTGCGCCAGCGAAAGTAAAAGCTGATCCATTCCCGCTACTACAATCATACGAACCGCATTTGATAAATTTGAGCACTGCCCCGGCCCGATAGGCAACCGCCGGATATCCATCCGTCCCGATCGCGAGTTCCGCACTGACTCCCGCTCCCGCTGAAGCATCAAGAGAAAAAGATTTTCCAACGTTACAAATGATATTTTGACAATAGAAAACGGAAAGTCCGTCAGGCGAAGCGTGATACGCAATGATACCCAAACCATCTACGCCAATCGCGAGAGAACTGTCGCTTCCCGCCGAGGTTACGCCACTCACTACCTTGTTGGTAGTGATATTGCCTTTCGGGAAACGGCTGAATTTTCTGCCACGCTGTGGCGTAACGCCAAATCTGACCCCACCTCCTTCAACTTCGATTGCCGCTGAAGGATTCGAAACGCCAACGCCTACCGAATTTTGGACCACTAAATCGCCGGAAGAAAACGCACGGTTCAAAAATGCAAGAAAACCAATGAGTCCGCTTCCGTTTACCGAAAGCCGATTCGGCGGATTTGAAACATTCACTCCCACATTCCCTTCAATAATAAGGCTGTTTGCCGGCGCTGCTTTTGTCGCATACAAAGCCCCTACCGCCATATTCCCATTGACTCCCAGCGCACTGGTTGAGGAAGCGGTTCCTACCCCGGCGTATCCATATTGGTTCACTGAAAACGGGCCTAAAAACCACGGCACGCTCCCGGGCTCACTCCATCCGAGAGCGTACCTCGCTATAAAAAAAGATACGCCGATCCCTACAAGTATGAGAAAGATTTTTTTCTGTTGCATAGTTTTTTACCTTACCGCAACGTCCAATACGGCATGCATCGTATACTGCCGCACTTGATAAAACCAGTCTGATTGGTGGCAGTGAGAGTATCAATACTGCGGTGAGCAAGAATGGGCAATCCATCAATGCCGATCGCAAGTGTTGCATAGGTTCCTGAATTAAAATTAGCTGATCCGCCGCTCAAAGCGAATACGGTATTCGCAGCAACTGGATTCGTGGTTGTACAATCCGGTTTACTGCATTTAGCAATTTTGAGAAACGCTCCTGTGATATCAGCATAGGCAACAACGGGATTCCCATCCGTGCCGATAGCGGCTGATGTATATCGTCCCACGTTGTTGACTCCGCTCCCGTTATCCAATGTAGTAATGGTGATAGCCGAGGTACAGGCGAGATCGCTGCATTTTGCGCTTTTCAAAACACCATTCGCCGCCGCATCGTAGTATGCAAAAAAGGGAAATCCGTCATCTCCCACGGTAAAAGAATTATATTGGCCGACGTTCGAAGCTGAATCAATCGAGGCCGGTGACGGATTGCCGCTGCATGCCGCATCAGCGCATTTCACAAACATAAGCTTGGTCGAACCGCTGTCATAATATGAAATAATTGGAAACCCATCTGCGCCTAATGCAAGAGAAATATACTGGACGTTATTCGTAGAAGGAATCGTGGTAAAAACCAG
>JBGPMO010000017.1:0-10066 GCA_041487075.1 Minisyncoccia bacterium | reverse complement strand
CGGCTCTCCAATGGCAAGCTTAAATTCATCCCGCACAAAACGCACGATGTCATCACTTAATTTATCACCTGCCACTTTCAAGCTTTTTGCTACGACGGTTCCCGCCATGGAAATAACCGCAACTTCAGTGGTCCCTCCGCCAATGTCCACAATCATATTTGCCATTGGCTCATCAATAGGAAGACGCGCGCCAAGCGCCGCCGCAAGCGGCTCATCAATGATATAGGGCTGAAAAACGCCTGCGCCCATCACCGCGTCCTCCACTGATTTTCGCTCAACCTCGGTTAAATTCGAGGGTACGCCAATCACTGCCTTGCGGTACCCGACAAAAGAATTCTGTCCGGAAAGCTTCTTTAAAAACCGCCGAAGAATCTCCTGGCTCATCTCGAAATCAGAAATAACGCCGTTCACGAGCGGACGGATAACATTGATGTGGGCCGGTGTACGGCCGAGCATTTTTTTCGCCCCCTCTCCTACCTCAAGAATTTTGCCGGTTTTTATATTCACGGCAACCATCGTCGGCTCGTTCACAACAATGCCGCGCTTCTCAAGGTATATCAAAGAATTCGTCGTACCAAGATCAATGCCAATATTGCGATTAACGAGTGAAAATCGAAACATAATGAATGAATGACGATAAACTAAAGACTGATGACTAATGATCCCGACGCAAAGTCGGGACCCCGACTTCTTGAATAAAATTTAATAGTACGTCGGGGCTAATGACTGAGAAGCTTGATTAATGCCTTCACCGTAACGAGCTTGGCCTCCGACTCCGATCGCTTTTTGAGCTCTATCGTATCGCCTGTTTTTTCGCTCACAACTGCTCGATATGAAATGCCGATTAAGTCTGCGTCTGTAAATTTTTCTCCTGCCGAGACTGCTTCACGATCATCATAGAGTACCTCAACCCCTGCTTTTTGCAAAGCCTTATACACTTCTTGCGCGCGCGTTTCGACAGCCTTGCTCTTTTCTTTTTTATTTTTTATCTCTATCAAATGCACTTGAAACGGAGCAACGGCTTCCGGCCAAACCATGCCCTCACGATCGTGATGTACTTCAACCAACGTTCCCATGAGGCGCGAGGGGCCGATGCCATAAGAACCCATGGTAACGGGATGTTGACTGCCTTTTTCATCGCGATAGAAAAGGCCGAACGCCTCTGCAAACTTCGTGCCGAGCCGGAATATATTCCCCACTTCGATGCCGCGCGCCGTTTTAATCTCTCCCTTGCACTTCGTATGCCGCGATGCATCAAACACCTCTTTGTTCATCGCAAATGTGCATGCCTCGCAATAGTACACCGTGTCCTCGCCTGCCTCATGGAGCATTTGAAACTCGTGGGTATACTCTTTTGTAAAAGCGCCTCCTGCCGCCTCTACCACAAGTGTTCGTAAACTCAAACGATTAAAAATCGTGTGGTATGCCTGCGCTACAATTTTATAGTAACGATTCAAATCTTCCGCGTCGCGATGAAAACTGTAAAGATCTTTCATTAAAAACTCACGGCCGCGAAGCAGCCCGCCTTGCGCCCGCACCTCGGCGCGGAACTTGGTCTGAATCTGGTAAACCGCTTTCGGAAGGTCTCGATATGACTGAATAAAATTTGTTGCAATCGCAGCAATCACCTCTTCATGAGTCCAGCCAAGCCCATATTCAAAATCATGGGCGTCTCCGGAAGCTGGCTGATTCCTTTTTGCCTTTCCGGTTTTATAAATAACCTCACTGCCCCATCGCTCTGATTTCTCCCAATACTTCCGCTCAATAAGCGAAGGCATGAGGAGCTCCTCCCCGCCGATTGCGTTCATCTCTTCCCGAATAATGGCGTTGATCTTGCCCATCACCCGGAGCCCGAGCGGCAAAAACGAATACACCCCGGGAGAGGATTTCGCGATAAAGCCGGCTTTGGTCAATAATTTCGCGTTGGCTGTTTCCTCGCCTTCAGGAAATGTTTTTACTGTTTTTGCAAAAAGTTGCGACTGGCGCATGCCGATTTTGTCCGAGCAAAGCGAGACTACAAAATCGTGCATCCCGCCCTTTCCGGAACATATAAATGTGAATAATTTATCTTTACCTTAACATAGCCAACCGCAAAATTCACCTCACCTGAAAAAAGGGCGCGGGTTCTCTCGCAAAAGAAATAATCAAAACAGCTTTACAACATCCCGAACCGTGATAACCACCATAAGAAGAATAAGGAGCCCAAAGCCAATGGCGTTCACCACTCCCTCGCGCTTCGCTGAAATCGGCGATCCCTTCAGTTTTTCTATCAGTAAAAAGAAGAGGCGCCCGCCGTCTAACGCGGGGATCGGGAGCACATTCAACACCACTAAATTTAAAGAAATAAGACCGATAAGCTCCAAAAGATGCGCAATGCCGAATTTCGCTGTTTGGTTCGCAATCTGAAAAATGCCCACGGGCCCGACAAATCCTTCGAGTGACGGCGCTCCGGCAAAGAGCCCTCGAATGAGTCCGTAGAGTGATGCAAAGATTGCGCCAATGACTGTCCACGCAGTTTTCCATCCTTCAGTCACGCTCTTCACAAGCCCGAGCTTCGGCTGGCCTAAATCGGTGAGCCCGATGCCAAGCGCCCCTTGCCCGGGCGGCACCATAAGCCGCGGCGTCACCGTAACCGCAATAGGTTTCCCCTCACGAATGAGGGAAAGGGTAATTGCCTCTCCTTTATGGGCATTCACATACGCGATAAAGTCGCTCGCTTTACGGTAATCGGCAACCAGATCGTTCACGTGAATGCCCGCAAGCGCCGCCGGAGTATCTGGCATGATTGCGGTGATCACAACGGCATCGGGAACACCCGCCATAAAAATGGCGGAGAGCACCACCCACCCCATGAGAAAATTCATCACCACGCCAGCCCCAATAATAATGGCGCGCCGGGAAATGGAAAGAGCGGCGAAACTCCGTTCGGGCTTTACGTCAGAAGACGCGTCAGGAAGCAGAGTGCCTTCGGCTGCCGGCTCCGGCCGCTCACCGTGAATTTTCACAAAACCGCCAAACGGCAAAAGATTTACGCTGTAAACCGTCTCGCCGATTTTCTTGCCAAAAAGCCGCGGCGGAAAGCCGATGCCGAACTCCTCAACCCACCGGTGAAAAAACTTCGCAGCCAAAAAATGCCCGAACTCGTGAACCAGAATCAAAACCGAGATGCCGATGATTAAAATGAGGATGGTCATAACAATAAACTAGAGACTTTAAACAGAAAACGAATCACTCCGCAATCTCTTTGGCTTTTTTGAGAACGAGCTCCTCAATTGCTTTATTTTCCTTATCAATCACCTCTTGCACCCGCTTCTTGGTTTTGAATTTCTGATCCTCGGAAATCGCCTTTGCCTTAAAATCTGCCTCAATCCGTTTGTTTGCTTCATCACGCATCGCGCGGAGCCGGATCCGCGATTTCTCCGCGGTCTGCCCCACGAGCTTCACCAACTCCTCTCGCCGCTCTTCGGTCAAGGGCGGCATCGAAAACCGCACGGAGGCACCGTCAACCGCCGGATTTACTTTTAAAGGCGATTCCTGAATTGCTTTTGCGATTGATGCAACCGCACCTTTGTCCCAGACCGAGATGACAATCTCGCGGGGCGGATTCACGCTGATTGAGCCCAGCTGTTTTATTTTCAGCTTCTCGTCTGCATAGTCCACTAACATATCTTCGACGAGTTGAGGCGATGGCCGGTTAGTGCGGACCACTCCTAACTCCTGCCGAAGCGCGTCTGCAAGCTGTTTTGCTTTTGATTAGAGGTTTTTCAGTAAAATATCCATACCAATAACTTATAACTAACAACTAATGACTCATAAGATAAAGTCATAAGTGGTGAGTCATTTGTCGTAAATCAACTCATCTCGTACACACCAGCGGCAAAAAATAAATAAGGAGGCCGAAAAAAATGACAAAAAGAAAGAGCCCGAATGCTTTATCCATACTTTGAATAGCGATCAGTGATTAGTAAAATATGAAAAAATCTTACCATAGAGAAACCCTTATTCGCTAGTAGTTAAATGGCTAGTCGCTATTTACTAGTCGCTACCCCAAATGCCGCTTCGAGCTGAAGCTTTTTATTCACATTGAATTGGTTCATGAGAGCGAGGCGAGCAAGCAGTGATTTAAGCAGAACTATGTTGCGGAGAGGGTCAGCTTTGAGTTCGGCAAGGAGATGCGCCGCAACCAGAAAAAGATCCGCCTCCTCCTCAAGGAGTTTTTTAAAAATTTCATTCCGTGCCTTCGCATCTTTTGCCGCAAGAAGATTGCGAGCGGCACGCGCCACATCATTGTCCGCGCTCTCGAGGAACACTTCTTTATCCGAAAGATATATTTTTTGAAAACGAGAAGCAAGCGGCGCAATCAATACCTCTGGATTCCGAACCGTGAACATCAAAAGGACATCTTGCGGCGGCTCTTCTGCGAGCTTCAAAATGGCGTGTTGCGCAGGCAAGGTCAATCGGTCAGCGCCGAAAATGGCAAGCATACGGCGCGGGGCGCGGAGCGGCGCCTCTTCAAGGCGCCTTCTCAAATCCCGCACCTCTTCAATGCCGGTTGTCGCGCCATCGCACCATAGGGCATCAAGGAGCGGCTCGTGTGATGCCGCTCCCTCTTTTCCTTCAAGAAAGCGGGCGAACTCTCGGACAAATCGAGCCGCCGCGAGCGACGCCTCGCCAAAAATAAGATAACTCTGGCCAAGACGATGGTGCGTGAGCAGCCGTTTGAAGTCTTTTTGTAAATCAGCGATAAAAGCCATGCCGTACCAAGCTAAAACTCAAATCTATCTTTTGTTTAAAAGCGTCTTTTTATAAATATCAAGGTGATTTAAAATAAGCCCGGTGCCTTTCGCAACGCAAAAAAGCGGATCTTGGGCGAGATAGGTGGGCACGCCGGTCATACGCTTAAAAAATTCATCAAGATGCTGGACTTGCGCGCCGCCTCCCGAAAGCACAATGCCCTTTTCCATAATATCGGCAACAAGCTCAGGAGGCGTGCTGTTGAACACGTTTTGCACTGAAGTGGCAATATCCATAAGATAAGGGGCGAACGCTTCGGCGATTTCATTCGAACGCACAATAATATCCTTGGGAAGCCAGGAGACAAGATCGCGGCCCCGCACGCGAAACTCAAGCTGGTCTTTCGAGGGAAGGGCTGTGCCAATTTCCATCTTGATAGTTTCTGCGGTCTGTTCCCCAATCGAAAGCGCGTGCTTCTTTTTAAGATAGTCTATAATCGCCTGATCGAATTTATTGCCGGCAACCCGGAGCGATGTCCAGCTCACAATGCCGCCTAAGGACACTACTGCCACTTCAGACGTTCCTCCGCCAATATTGATAATCATATTCCCGATGTGCCCATTAATCGGGATGCCGGCGCCTAAAGCCGCAAGAATCGGTTCCTTAACCACAAACGCTTCCTTGGCGCCTGCTTCACGCGCCGCATTGATAACGGCGCGGCGCTCGGTTGCCGTAATGCCCGCGGGCACCGAAATGACCACTTCCGGGCGGAACATATTCATTGGCCCGATTGCCTTCGCTATAAAATAACGAAGCATCGCTTTCGTAATATAATAATCAGCAATAACCCCGTCCTTTAACGGACGGTATGCGACAATGTCTTCCGGGGTTCGGCCGATCATTTCCTTTGCCTCACGCCCCACCGCAAGAACGCTGTTTTCGGGAAGAGCAAGAGCTACAATCGTTGGCTCATTGATAATAAAGCCCTTACCGGGAACAAAAACGATGGTATTCGCCGTTCCTAAATCAATGCCGATTTTGCGAGTAAACATGCGAAGTGTGCTTATGAGTGAAACGAATAATGGCGCACGAGCACTAAGCACATAACGTGCCCAGCAATCGTGTCTTTTTTATAGGCCTGATTATGGAATTCCTTTTTCATGCGTTTCTCTATAGTAAAGATTACGTGCTCGGTTCTCCTCGCTACACTCGTCGAATATCTGCTCCTAATTCACGGAGTCGTTCGTCGATCCGTTCGTATCCACGATCGATTTCCTCAATCCCTTCAATAACTGATTCTCCCTTCGCCACAAGCGCCGCAATAATATGTGCGATGCCCGCACGCAAATCACGCACCTGCAAGGACCTCGCGTGAAGCGGCGTAGGGCCAGAAAGCGTAATACTATGCGGAAATTGCTTCCCTGTAAACCGGCACGGCAATTCTCCCAGGCACTCTTCCGATACTCTAATCTTTGCCCCCATTGAATTCAAGTCTTCGACATATCCAAAACGATCCTCATACACGGTTTCATGCACCTTCGAGATCCCCTCTGCTTGCGTGAGCAGCACCGTAAACGGCTGCTGCCAATCCGTCATGAATCCCGGATGAGTATCAGTCTCAAGACAAAGGCCGCGGAGCGAATTCGGGCGCCAAAAGCGAATCCCTCCTTCTAAGACTTCGTAGTCTCCGCCGATGCGCCGGAGCGCATTCAAAAAAGTAATGAGATGCTCTTGAAGAGCGCCGCGCACAAAAACACTTCCGCCGCTTGCGACCGCAAGGCAAGCAAAAGAAACGGCCTCATTCCGATCAGGAATAATCTCGTGCGCTACTCCATGAAGGGTACGGACGCCATCAATATAGATAGTGCGATTCGCGCCAAGCTCAATAATAGCGCCCATGTTCTGGAGCATTTTTACGAGATCGATGAGCTCCGGCTCCATAGCCGCGTTCTCGATGAACGTACGCCCTTTGGCGAGCGTCGCCGCAAGAATAACGTTCTCCGTGGCTCCTACGCTTGGATAATCAAAACGGATCCGCGCACCATGCAGGCCGCCTTTCGCCTCGGCCGTATATGAATTTTCTCCCTTCTTGATGACCGCGCCCATGGACCGAAGCGCCGTAAGATGAAAATTGACTGGCCGCGGCCCAATCTGGTCTCCTCCTACAAGCGGAATCTCCGCTGCACCGACGCGCGCGAGAAGCGGCCCTAACGCAAGAATAGGAACACGATTCCGCCGAGAAAGCAGGGGGACTTTTGTGCGCTCGATGGTGGGGGTGTGAAGCTCGAGCACATTACCGCGCCGAAGCATATCCGTGCCAAGCGATCGGCACAGTTCTTCCGTAATAGCAACGTCGCCGATCGCCGGATAATTTCTCAAGATGCACGGCTCTTCGGTCAAGAGCGAGGCAATCATCATTTTGGTTGCCGCGTTCTTTGCTCCTGAAAGATAAATACCTCCTTGAAGCCGTTCTCCCCCATGGATAATAAATGGCATAGATTAAATGAAATCGCCCCAATTCTACCAGCACTCGAGAGAATAAAAAAGGATGCGGATACCGTTCCTCAACACCCATCCTAGGGCGCCTTCTTTTGCTCCCGGCTGCCGAAAGTATAAAGCAGGGCAAAAATAAAAGCGCCAAAAAGATCTCCAGCAAGATCGCCCATAGTGTCCACTAAGTCTCCCTGGGCAATATGGGTGCCCGGCGGGGCAAGTAAGGTATCAATCCCAAATTCGAAAAATTCCCAACCCAAACCAACGAGGGCGGCAGCGGCAAGAACGGCAATCATACGTCCCCAAAAGCTGTCTGAAAAAACAATGAGTCCGGCCCATACCCGCCTCAGATAAAACAGGAGCGCCCCAAGCCAAAATCCGCCAAGAACATGGTAGAGCTTATCAATCGGGTTTGTCGTCGTGTACCAGCCGGAATAAAGCGCTAAAGAATTCAGAACAAAAATAAGGATAATGAGCGAAAGAATAAAACGCGAAGAGGTGATGAATGTTGCCATCTCCGAAAATTGCTTGCTATCGTTTCGCCCATTGCGGTGTCGCTCTGCTCGAGTAGAGCTCCTTAACACCCATCGGTTTTAGTATTTCCGCCACGGGGAAACTACCGTTTCCCCGACCCCTTTCCCACCGCAATGGGATTACTATCGTTTCGCCCATTGCGGTGCGCGGCGCGCTTTCTTTAAGCCATATTTCTTACGTTCCACCATCCGAGCATCCCGCGTAATAAATCCTGCGCGGCGGAGCCGCTTTTTAAATTCAGCGTCAAATTTAACGAGTGCTTTTGCGAGTGCATTCCGTACCGCCTCTGCTTGCGCAGTAATACCGCCGCCAGAAACTTTTACGGTGGCGCGAACCCGATCAGCAACTTTCACGAAATCAAACGGCGCCATGACTTTCATTTGATTTTTGAGATCTTTAAAATACACCTGATAATCGCGGTCATTAACCATGATGCCGGTGCCAGTCGTAAAAAGACGAACGCGCGCCTGCGCCGTTTTTCTCCCGCCCGTCGTTTCAAGATAGCGTTCACGCTTCGCATCTCCTGGTTTCGATTTTTGAATAGCGGCAATGGCCATATACGTTAATGCTCAATTTTGAGACGAGCAAGACGCGACGTTTGAAGACGATTTTTCGGGAGCATATGAGCGACTGCCCGGCGAAGCACTGCTGCGGGTGATCGCGCAAATGCCTCCTCGAATGTTCGCTCCCGAAGATGCCCCATATAGCCGGTGTGGCGATAGTATACCTTTTGAGATGCTTTCTCGCCGGACACGCTCATCTTACCGATATTTTTTACCACAACCCGATCCTTCCCGGAAAGCCGGGGTTCGTATCCAGGAGAAAGCTTGCCTTGAAGAATCACCGCAATATGCGAGGCGAGCCTGCCAAGTCTCTGATGTTCTGCGTTAATAATGTATTCCATAGTAGTAACTAATAATTTACAACTTATAACATAATTCGTTCCCGATTATTATTCTACGAATGCAATAATGGCAAGCGAAGTGCCATCGCGTTTCCGTGTGTTTGCTTCCTTGGTAATCCGCAAATAGCCGCCGTTGCGATTTTGATAGCGCGGTGCGATATCGTAATACAGCTTCTCGGCTGATGCGGCGGGGAGCCGGCTTTTCAAAAGCCGAAGGCTGTGCAAATTCTGCCGCTTCGCAATGGTCACAAAGCGTTCCACAAGCGGCCGAATCTCCTTTGCGCGCGGGATGGTCGTTTCAATTTTCCCCCTTACTACCAAATTTGATGCAAGGGTACGGATAAAAATTCGGCGACGGCCGCGGATGCGATGGAATTTTCTCATACGACTTTTTTCTTGCGTTTTGCCGGGCTCTTTTTTTCAACTTTGCCGGATGATTGCGGCACAGTTTCTTTTACTTCAATAGCAGCTATCTTAGTAAAATAATCCTGAAGAATCCGGCTCGATTTCAAGAATGCCTGGGAGGGAGTAATGCTGCCGTCGGTTTGAATGGCGATCCGAAGACGATTATAGTCGGTACGGTCGCCAACGCGCATATTTTCAACGGTGAAATTTACTTTGGTGACTGGTGAAAAAATAGCGTCAACGGCGAGAACGCCGATCGAAAGTTTTTCTGAACGGCGCGCCTCAGCAGGAACGTAGCCAAGTCCTTTTTCAATCGTAAGTTCAAAGTCGAGTTCAGCCGATTTGTCGGTAATGGTGGCAATGACTGCATCAGGCGTAATAACTTCTACGTCGGCAGTTGCCGTAATGGCTCCTGCCGTAACCTTTCCCTCTCCTTTCACTTTCAGCGAAAGCGTCTGTGGCTCATCCGTATGCATACGAAAACGAACTCGTTTGAGATTTAACACTATTTCCACCATATCCTCCGCCACGCCAGCAATCGTAGAAAATTCATGGTTGACTCCCTTCACCTTCACTTGTGTCACTGCGGCCCCCGGAAGCGATGAAAGCAGCACGCGGCGAAGAGTATTCCCAATGGTAGTGCCGTAGCCGGTGTAGAGTCCTTCAATTTCAAAAACACCTTCGTGCTCCGTTTCGGAAACGACTTTAATGGCTGCTGTTTCGCTTAAAGAATCATACTTCATGGCGTGTAAATCCTATTTTACCATTTTTGAATAATAATCTACGACCAAGTTTACATCAAAATCTTTGTTAAAATCTTTCGGCTCCGAAAGTACCTTGCCCTCGAGCGAATCCGCATCAAGGGAGAGCCACGACGGCGGTTGGTATTTCTTGAGCGTGGTTGAAAGTTCACGAAAAAGAGGCTGGCCCTTGGATTGAGGCCGGATAGTAATAACGTCTCCGGCACGCACTCGATAGGAAGGGATCGCAACCCGG
>JBGPMO010000016.1:0-10198 GCA_041487075.1 Minisyncoccia bacterium | reverse complement strand
TTTTTTTGGCACGCGGACATCGAGGTCAACAAACAGTTTTCCGCGGCCGAATCCGCCGAGACGCGGCATACCCTCGCCCGAGGCAATAAGTTTTTCTCCCAAGCGGAAGCCCGGGGGAACTTCGAGTTGCAGTTTCCCGCCGCCGATGGTTTTTACCTCCACACTCCGGTGGGCTAAAAGATCAATCAAGTTAGCTTCCTGTTTTACAATGAGATTCTCGCCGTCCCGGCGAAATATCTCGTGCGGCTTCACGCGAATACGGACGTATAAATCCCCGGGCTCTGCGCCGCGCTCCCCGATCTCTCCCGCTTTAGAAACTTTAATCACTTGACCATCATCAATGCCCGGAGCAATCGTGAGCTCCACTGCTTTTTCGGATGAAACTCTGCCAACGCCCGAGCACGCCGCGCACATCTTTTTGGCGATTTTCCCCATGCCACGGCACTTCGCACAGGCACGCACCTGCGTAAAATCGCCAAAAAAACTCCGGCGCGATTCCTGAATCTCTCCTCTGCCGTCACAGGCCGCGCAATCCGTAAACCCTTCTTTTGGAAAATGGCCGAGGCCCGCGCACTTTTCACAGGCAACAAATGCCTTAAACTTCACCGACTTGACAGTGCCCCGAAATGCCTCTTCAAGGGTAATTGTCTCCGTAAGCTCAAGGTCGGCGCCCCGCTCATACGCGCGCCGCTTCCGCTTCACCCCCATGCCCTCGAAAAAGGCGTCAAAAATTTCACTAATATTCCCGACATCTTCAAACCCGCGCCCGTCAAAACCGAACTCAACGCCATCGGCAAAATTACGCCAATCGAATCCGGCGCCTCCATGTGTGCCGCCGCCCGAACCATCGAATGCTTTGCCGAACCGGTCATATTGCGCCCGGCGCTCCCGATTTGAAAGCACCTGATACGCCTCGTTGATTTTCTTAAACATTGTATCGTCCCCGCCTGCCTTATCAGGATGATATTTATGAGCCAGTTTTCGATACGCACTCTTAATATCCTCTTCCGAGGCGCCTTTTTCTACTCCCAGAATTTTGTAATAATCGTCAGGCATATCAATAACTTACAACTTACGACAAACAACTGAAGCGCATTCGATCCCCCGTCATCAGTGATGAGCCATTAGTTATTTGTCAATCCATCACAATCACTTCTTGATGCTCGTTTTCCAAACTGATATGGAAAAAATTCATGGCAAGCAGTATCTGATAGGCAAGGAACGACACGCCGATCGCAATCCAGTCGAGAATGAATGCAATCCACTTCACGATGCCGAAGATAAGAATCCCGACACTCACGAACGTAAACGTTTTTACCGGGGGAGGCAAGAGCGCGAGCTTTGCCGCAATTATTTGGTACATCGCCTCAATAACATTTGTTTCTCCGGGAACTGAGATGCTGGTCAGGCGCTCAATCTGTTTTTTCTCCTGAATCACTTCCCGATCCACGGTTTCCGGTGCGGCATCTGCCGGCAAACGCGCTTTTGCCACGGCACGCAGCGCTTCATCAAAAGAATTGCTGCTCGAAAGATCAGGAATAAACTTGGTGGTAATCGGATCAGTGCTGTGCAGAAAAAAACTCAAGGCGCTCTTCGGAACCGGGGATTCGGAAAGCTCGGAGGCGCCAAAAAGATACAGCGTCACAAAAAAGATAAGTCCGGTCACGATAACGGCAATGATGCGTTCGCTCACTTGGGGAAAATGAATATGCACTGAATTCTCCAAGATGGCGCGTCCCCGCACAAACCCAATAATAAGAAAGATAAAAAGGAAAGCGGTGCCGGCGAGCGTGAAAGCAGAAAAAGGATTTTGCAGAAATGCCCACGCGGCAAGCGTCTCTAAAGCGGCAAACAAGGAAGCAATGCGCCAACTCTTCACAAAAAAAACTATGAGCCCAGCCATGGCAATCCATACGAGAGCTGTGAAAAGCAATGCGAGAAACCACCCTGTACCCGGCGCCAATGCCTCAAGCCGAAGGGTATAACCAAAAAGAGCAGCGAGAACAACCGCGGAGGCGCCCAAACCTATAATCTTTTGAGAAAAACGCTCGACTTCGGATACTCGCATAGGCATAATGTACTACTAATGACGAATAAACCTTTAACGTATAACCAATATACTCTGTATTATAACACTAAGGCTAAATTCCGTATCTACTTGGTTCCCGGCCCTTCACTTGGTTCATGAGGCGGTTCTTGCGCTCCTTTTCCGTACATCGCCGCGCCAATTTTTTGAATCTCATTCGAAAGTTCAGCAGTCGCCGATTTTATTCTTTCAAGATCACTGCCGTCTTTGACGGACTTTAGCGCTTCAATCTTTTTATTGATCCCGTCTTTGACCTCTGCCGGCACCTTGTCGCTGGCGTCACGCAGTGATTTCTCCGCCGTATAGAGAAGCTGATCGGCATTATTCCGCACTTCAGCAATTTCCCGCTTTGCGCGATCCGTTTCTGCTGACGCGGCCGCTTCCGCTTTCAAACGCTCTACCTCTTCTTTCGACATGCCGGTTGACGCCTCAATTTTCACCGACTGCATTTTGCCGGTTGCTTTGTCTTTTGCGGAAACGTTCAAAATGCCATTCGCATCGATATCAAAGATAACTTTAATTTGCGGCATGCCGCGCGGGGAGGGCGGAATCCCGTCTAAGATAAAGCGTGCAAGAGTCTTATTGTCCGATGCCATTTGCCGCTCCCCTTGGAGCACATGGATTTCTACTGACGTCTGGCTGTCAGCCGCGGTTGAAAACACCTGCGTCTTTGCCGTTGGAATCGTCGTGTTTTTTTCGATGAGACGCGTAAAGATCCCGCCCAATGTTTCGATGCCCACGGAAAGAGGCGTCACATCAAGCAACAAAATATCCTTCACATCGCCCTGGAGGATGCCGGCCTGCACGGCGGCGCCCAATGCAACCACTTCGTCCGGGTTAATGTCGCGGTGCGGATCTTTTCCAAAATATTTTTTTACCGCTTCCTGAATCGCAGGCATTCGCGTCTGCCCGCCTACGAGCACAATTTCATCAATGGCTTTGATATTAAGTTTCGCGTCGGTAATCACTTTGTCTAAAATGGTGATGGATCGATCAATCTCGGAGCGCACGAGTTCTTCCAACTTTGCGCGCGTAAGCTTCATCAAAAAATGCTTTGGCCCAGCGGCGTCCGAGGTAATATAGGGAAGATTAATTTCCGCCTCAAACGAAGTTGAAAGCTCATGCTTTGCCCGCTCGGTAGCTTCTTTCAGCCGTTGGAGCGCCAAGGCATCATTTGAGATATCAATGCCTTCCTGTTTTTTATATTCTTTCACGAGATACTCATTAATTGCCTTATCGAAGTCGTCGCCGCCCAAGTGCGTGTCGCCGCCGGTTGATTTCACCTCGACCGTGTCGCCGCCGACTTCAAGCACCGAGACGTCAAAAGTGCCGCCGCCAAAATCATACACCACGATTTTCTCATTCGTTTTTTTATTTAACCCGTAGGCCAACGCTGCGGCCGTTGGCTCATTGAGAATCCGGCGCACCTTAAAGCCCGCGATCTCGCCCGCGTTTTTTGTTGCCTGCCGCTGGCTGTCATCGAAATATGCGGGAACCGTGATGACCGCCTCGTCAATTGTTTCACCGAGCTTCGCTTCGCAATCTGCTTTAATCTTCGCGAGTATCATTGCCGAGATTTCTTCAGGGCTCCGCCACTCATCGCCTAATTTAATTTCAACGCCGCCGGAGCCTGATTCTTTCATTTCATACGGAAGCCACGCCTTGTCGCGCTGTACCTCGGGATCAGTCCACTTCCGGCCGATCAAACGCTTTACCGAAAAAATAGTGCTCTTCGGGTTCGTAACTGACTGGCGCTTGGCAAGAAGCCCCACGAGGCGCTCATTCGCTTTATTCACCGCAACAACCGATGGCATGGTGCGATTTCCTTCCACGTTTTCGATAATGCGCGGCTGGCCTGCTTCCACCACCGCGGCCGCTGAATTAGTTGTTCCGAGATCAATACCGATAATTTTAGACATAATAGTAATATAAACGGAGAAACTTTTTGTGTAAGGTTTTTTAGTTTTGAGTTTTTAATTTTGCCAGTTTCACTCTTGCTGGCCGCACGATCCTTCCCTGTAAACGGTATCCCTTTTCAATCTCTTCCGCAATCGTGCCGGGTGGCGCATCGGATTCAATCTCTCCCACTGACTCATGAAGCGCCGGATCGAAAACCATTCCTACGGATGTCGTCATTCGCTCGAGGCCCTTCTTCTTTAATGCGTCCTCTAATTGTGCCTGAATCATATACATGCCTCGCTCCGCCTTTCCTTCCCGCTCAAACATTGAAAGCGCCAAGTCAAAGCTGTCTAACACCGGGATAAAGTCACGCATCATCTCCGCCATGCCAAACTTCATCACCTCTTCAAACCGCTTTCCTTCATCCTTCTGATAGTTTATCAAATCCGCTTTTGCCCGTTTCCATCCATTAAGGTATTCTTCCCGCTCGCGCTTCAGCTGTTCTCCTTCTCCTTCCATCGGTGGCCCTTCCTTTTTTTGCTCATCATTATTCATAGGATTGCATGGTGTGCTTTAAATTTTTAAAAAACCGCAAATTCGATTCATAATCCATTCGCTTCGACCCTACGGCAGCAACTATAAAATTCCTGCCATCGCCGTCATGAAAAACATCTGCAATCACGGAGAGGTGCGGGCTCCGCGTGATGGGACTCTTCCCGATAAACACCTTGGGCACACGGCTGTTTGGCAAAGCGCGGAGCAATTCGCCGAAATAGGCATCCATGGCCTCGAAATCCTTAATGATTTCGGTGACCTCTCCAATGCTCGAGAGTTCGCCTTCTTTTACTAATCCTTCCACTAATTCTTCCAACCCGCTTTTGTATATCATTCGCTCATGCGTTTCATATCCCACGCTTAAGAGATTTAACGCATCTGATACCTCTTCAATAAAATTATCGAAGGTGCCCGGGGAAAATTCTTGCCGCATCGCCCCTGTCTGATTCCCTTGATTCCTTCTCCGCGCCCCTGTCAGTGCTTCCAGATCCTTTAAAATCACGTCGACAAAAAACGCATACCCCTTATCAGAAGGCACCCGGCCAGATGAGGTATGCGGCTGAACGAGAAATCCTGCCTCATCAAGCTCTGCAAGCTCATGCCGGATCGTTGCCGGTTTTACGCGGAATTTATATTTACTGTAAAGCTCGCCTGAAGAAACCGGCTCCCCGGTTTCGATAAACTCACGGATAGCAGAAGTTAAAATAGAGGCGGTGCGTGGATCCATGGTAGGGAAGGGCAAGTTAACTGCTTTGTTAATAGTTCACTATTTCTAGTTCTTATTGTATCCATTAGCAGTCAGAAGTCAAGAGTGCTAATATACCTTGTGTCACGGCGGCTCTTTTCTTAAACAATCATAGGTGTGCCCGGTAGTGAAAACGCGACTATGGAAGGCAAAAAATGCCTATTGCGTTTCTACTACCCGGTGTGGATAACTCCTATTGACGAAGTGTTCGCTAAACCCGATACTATCTTTGTACCTTGACAGGTGAATAGCGAGTGCATCCCGGGTTACACTCGGGAATTCTTGAGGACTTCATGTTCTCACAAAATGTACACTGAACCCTCGTAGGGTTCAGCTCTCTCCCTTTTGGGCGCAACGTCTCCGGACAATGCGCTCATCTTTTTTTATAGCCCTATAAAAAATAGTCCCGCGTGTGAGGCGTGGGGCTATTTTTTTTCATCTCGCTCCAGCAAGATCATTGGTTCGATCGAAGGGTATCGACTTTTTAGGGAATCACGGTATAAAACTGATTCAGCCGGCCTCTGGTCACGGGACCCACAATCCCTACCTGCGAGATGCCGTATTTTGCTTGGAAACGAAGGATTGCGGCCCGCGTGAGCCCTCCAAAGTAACCGGTGACGAGTCCCTCGGGATATAAAAGCTTATTCTTCGCAAGGTCTGCCTGAAGCCAGATAACATCCTCACCCGTACTCCCGACGAGAAGAGGCCTCCGAAACGGCGTGCCGGGATCACTCGCAAGCGTTCGTGCGGTTCCTACGCTTGAGTAAGAAGAAACCAGAGCTCCTGCATACGCGCGCATCCGGTAGTAATACCTCGTATTCGGCGTGAGACTCTTATCATCATCCCAGAAATAATGGGGAAGAAGAGTGACTGGAAGTTCCGTAAAATGAATATTGTCCGTTCCCCGCTCAAGCTTAAATCCCGCAATGCCAACCGAAGCGCCGCTCCAGAAAAGACGGATTTGATTATGAGAAATGGTTATCGCTTTGAAATTTGTGGGAGCAGAAACCGCACCCGGAGGCGGAGGCCCGGGCGGAGGCGAAAAACCGGGAGCACAGAGGGCGGCAGTAAACGTGGCAGCATTTGAATAAATGCCGCCCGCCACATAAAAGACTCGAACGGTATAAGATGATCCGCTCGTCAAAATAAGATTAGTGGTAAAAAGCGATGGGGAAAAGCCAGCCGGCGCCGCGATAGCCACGGTGCCTGAAGGTATAAATTCGTACCAGAATCCGTTCGCCCAGATTCCATCATCGTCAATATCCACATAATACCCTTGACCGCCCAAACCGTTATCAAGCCACGATATCGCAACAACTGGGTTCGTTCCAGAACAAGAACTTCCAATGAACGGCTCGCCAGGTGGCGGAGGAGGTCCGAGAGTTGGCGGAGGCGGAGAGCCGCCTCCAGTAGGGGGAGGTAACGCAACTGGAGGTGGCGGAGCCACTGGCGGAGGGTTAACGGGAGGGGGCGGAGGGCCAGCTGGCGGTGGAGAAATAGGCGGAGGTGGTCCGCCAGCTGGTGGCGGGGGCGGTGGCAATCCGCCAGTTGGCGGAGGAGGCGGTCCAATACCCGAAGCGCACGCACACCCTTGCGTGAGCGAGATGCCGGCAGGGATGCAGAGCGCGGCAGCACAGGTATTCACGCCGCTTCCCTGGAGCGCCCGAATATCGCACTGCTCGGCAACGCCATAGGAATTCGGATTGTTAACTTGGTTATCCCCGCAATACGTCCGTGCCGCGCATGCCGCAGAGCCGAAACAAAGCCGATCATTGCAATCAACTTGCCCGTTGCAGTTGTTATCAATGTTGTCCGAGCAGTTCTCATTGCCGCCGGGCGCGTATCCGCCGCCGCCCGGATTTACCGAGGCAGTGTTGTCGTTGCAGTCGCCGTTGTAGAACGTGTAATGATCAGTATCGTTGTCCGTGCCTTGCGTATTTGATTCAGTCGCGAGTGGAAGATTTGCCGCAAATCGCAACCCGCATTGCTCGGTGTCCGCGAGGTGTGAAAGCTGCACGCCCCAATACCAGAAATAATTAAACGCGGGCCCGGCTTGAAACGGCCACGAAGGATAAATAAAGGTTTTATCGAATAAGTCGCGGAATTTTTGTTCATACGTTCCTGCTCCTGATACGCCAAGCGCGACTGCCGCTCTTGTTGCCTCGCAGAGTCCCGGAAAAATTTGCGCGTTCGGATCATAACTGTAGAGTGTGTAGTCCGTCACCTGGGCCGCAGGCACCTGATTTTGGTTATAGAGCCGGTTGTAGGTCGCAATGCCGCCCTGTCCCTCAAGGATTGTCCCTTGTCCGTTCAACGCCGGCGTTACATTTTTCACTTCGGTCGGCTGCTTAATCGCATAGGTATAGAAAAAGAAGAGCTGATCCGTGAGCGAATTTCGAATGGCGGTGATGGTTCCCGGATCAGTCACGGCATCAAAATAAGCTGCGGCAAGTCCATGATCAATCTGCGCTTCATGAAACGGCTGGATCCATCGCGCGGTATCCGGCGGATTGATGCTCGTGTCCGCTTGGTTATACGTGTGAAAATACTTCACCGGATAATCTTCTCCGGTCACCGGACTCTGGCCATGAGATCCCACGGGCGAGCGGTCGCGCGTATTGTCAACGATCGCAATCGTGTCATTGATCGCCTGCTGGTAGATGGGGTTTCCGGTGATTGAAAAGATTTTTGTGAGATTCACGAGTGCGCGGCCGGGCGCGCGCGGCTCGCCCATCGGGTTATTGCAGGCATGGAGTGCCGCTCCCGACGGGCAAAACCGGCTCCGCACATAGCGGTAAATCACCGCGTCATCATTCCCTTCGGAAACCGCAAGGAATTTTGCGGCGTAGTCGCCGCGGAACTGCCAGCGGCGTACTCCGTAGTCGAGCGTCTGGTGCGTGGGATGATTCATAGTCCACTCGTGAGAAATCCACGGAGAAGGACTGCCGAGCGCATAGAGAAGCATGCCTCTCCCCTGCGCGTCCTGCCGATACGTCGCCGGCGCATTCACATCATTGCAAAAGCCCAACCGGTCAGTCGCATTCCACGCAAAATTGTTGCAACCGTTGTCAAAAGTTCCCGAAGCATAGATTTGAAACGGCGTGCTCCGATTGTTGTCGAGGGTTGTGTCGGGGTGAGCCGCCGGATCCATTCCCATCGCATGGCTCACATGCTCTCCGATCCGATACATGCTGAACCGAAGCGCATTCAGATATTTCCCTTGGCACCGGTCATTGCACGAGGCGAGAAAACGTTGAGCCGGAATCTGCTCTTGCCGGTAGTGTTCGTAGTATCCCCCTTGCCCTAAATCTTTTTCCGAGGGATTGCCAAGATCAAACGCGCCCATCCGGTGGCCTTGAACAGGATCCGAAACATGGCCGGCAATTTGGGTCAACATAGCATCCGCGTCCGTTGCAAAGTTGAAATTCGGATCAAGCGCATCCGGCCGCGTGATTTCAGGGAACCAGTAGCCGCTCACTTGGTTAAAGCGCGCGAGTGACTGGCCCGCATCAACCTTCGACGCCTCAAAGGGATCGAGGAACGCGGGCGCGGCTGCGCTCCCGATATGAAGCACTGCATAGGTCAAGAATCCTTGGCCCGCGGCAATATAGTTGCTCGGATTTGCGAGCGCGGACCCGTCGTTGTAGGGCGCGGCCGAGAGAATCTGCTGGCCATTCGTCGGCATCACGAGAAACCGGTGGGAAGAGGCACTTACATCCTGCTTTACCGAAGGAGCGAGGTACGCGGTATCAAGAACATGGAGATAGGAAGGTGTGGTGCCGGTGTTCACATCAAAATAAATTTGGTCATAAAACACAAACCCATTCTGGCCGGTCGTGTAGTCATAGCTTCCGTTCCAACTGTCTTCAGCGAGATTCCCGAAGTTATCCACGAAATGGATAATCTCTGCGTACGGCTTGCCCTTCACCACAGTTACCCAAAACTTTGAGGAGAAAAGATAAGGCAAACAGCTTGGCGCAAGCGTGGTTGCACAGCCCACGACCGGCCGATGGTCCTTTGTAAACTCATATACTTTCACCACTGGGCCGTCTTCAATAAGAGTTGCCGCAGAAGGATTAAAATTCGTAGCGTACGTGCCGCCGCCTAAATCTTTTGAAGTTGCCGAGAGGCCGCTTGCGAGAAAACTGCCGACCTCGGGGAGCGGGGTGAAGGAACCCGGATTCGACCCATTCACGTTGATCGGGAGAATTTCCTCGGTGAGCGCAGGGGTCGAGGCAAGCACGCGCGCGATCGCGGTTTTCACATAGAGTTCAGTGCCTGAACCGGTCTTATAGTAAGAGGTGGCAATAGTTTGCGTGTCGTAACTCCCGATCTTTACGTTCGGTAGTTGAGCGGGCAGCATCTGCCCTTCGGCGAACGAAATCGGAATCGTCACCAAATCATTTGAAAGCGAAAACGAGTTATTGTTCTTGATAAAGACTTGGTTTAACCCAAGCGGCGGTGATCCGCCGACTTGGGCGGTCAATCCTCCCTTGAGGTAAGGGAGGGGGGTTGCTCGTACGACCCAAAAAACTCCGGCGATAAGGAGAAAAAGTATGAATAATATCGAAACACGTTGTTTCATTTTTTATTTCTCACTGCTCAAAGCTTTCGTTTCGGCAGCGTGCCACTCATCGGGCTTCGAATGTGGTAACTTAAGGTATGCCTCATCAATGCGTGCCGCTTCGACGACCGCGCCTTGTGTGATACTTCAATATTTGTAGAAGCGAACGTATAAGGACTTAAGGACTGGCAAATCCTTCCTCTTCAACGCTTCAACGGGCTACGGTTTAATCACTGTAATCGCGGCGCTCGCGTTGTTCTGCGCTGACGAATTATCGAACGCAACTGCCAAGATTGCGTGTAATCCAGAACTGACCTGCGACATCGCCCAATTCATTTGGCAGAAGACG
>JBGPMO010000015.1:0-10598 GCA_041487075.1 Minisyncoccia bacterium | reverse complement strand
GAGGAGTCCAACCGCTTGCCGGAGGCGGAGTGGCGCTAGGGTTTGCGCCGGGCGGCGGGATCGCATTCATTCCTGTTTTCGAGGTAAAGCTGTTGCGCATGGCGATGCCGAGAATGAGAACGAGTAAAACAACGAGGGAGAGAGGCGCAAATTTCTTGAAATTTTCGTTCATAGTGATGATATATTTTTTAAATCTTTTTGAGCGTTACGGTCGCAGATATAATAGCTTCAGTTTACTCTTTTCCGATAATTTCCACAATTTTCTGCCGCGAAGCATAGCCCGAGATGATGCGGACTGACGTGCTTGGCACGCTGAAGTGTGAAGCGAGTATCCGCATAATAGCCGCATTCGCGCGGCCCTCGACTGGAGGTTCAGTGACCGCGACAATGAATTGATGCTCTTTAATTTCTGTCAGATGTTCTTCTCGCGCGTTCGGTTTTACTTTGACGAAGATTTTCATAGGGTTCAGATGGCGATGCCAACGGCCATTGTGACGATAGCGCCGACCGCATAGGCCGCTCCTGCCGCAAGGCCTCCTACCAAGAGCATTTCAAAGCCGGAGCGAAGCGGATGAGTGCCGGTTACGATCGTGCGAGCGGCGCCTACGATAAAGAGCGATGCGGCAGTGGCCGCAATTGAGACGCCGAATTGGTACGCTCCCGGGACTCCAAAAAGGTAGGGAATGAGCGGCAGAAATCCTGCAACGAAAAAGGCGGCTGCAGTGGCCATGCCGTGGCGCGAAGGATTACCACTGCCGTGTTCGATAATCTTTAACTCCTCGATCATCATAAGGTCGGTCCAGCGTTTTTTATTGCTGGTGATTGCGGCAAGGGTTGCCGAGAGCTCGCGTTCTCCGATGCCCCAGCGCCGGAGGATAGCGGCAGTTTCCTCACGTTCTTTCTCCGGGAATGTTTCGATTTCATGTTCTTCGATTCTGCGTTGCGTTTTTTCAAAGTCGCGGCGCGAACGCAAGGAAAGAAAATTCGAAAGCCCCATAGAGATTCCGTCGCCGACCAGATTTGCAAGTCCCAAGATGATGATGATGCCGGGGAGAAGCGTGGCTCCGGTTGCGCCCGAGATGACCGCGAAGGTCGTAATGATGCCGTCATTGGCTCCATACACTAAGTCGCCAAGATAACGCCCGCGTTCCTGGCGATGAATATTTTCAGTATGGATAGAAGGATTGTGGAGCATTAACTCGAGCGATGGATGCGGTTCCAAAGAGCTGCAAAAAGGGAACCTGCCCCGTAGCCGACGAGTGAAGCGATAACGATGAGGAGGATTGCCGATCCGATATGAAACGGAGCAATCTGGTGGTACGGCGGTTCGATGAAATGGAGCCGGAAGATAAAGGTCATGAGCGGTTCGGCCCATCCGAGGGCAACGAGAATAGACCACACGAGATGTACGGTGCCCAAGAAAGAACCGACAACCAATCCTACGGTGTGCCGATGTAAGGGTTTCATGGTGTTAAGTATAACAAATAAAAGAGTACTTTACTGCGGAGTATTGTTTTTATTTTTTCGACCATAATGATGCTGTGCCATAGCTTTAGATTACCTTATTCCGGTGTCACATTGAATGTCGCTTTCACTGAATGAGTTTTGTTTGACGGTAACGGAGAACACCGAACAACGCGGTAAGGTTTGTCCGCCTTTTGCTTCTAGTGCGTAATTTCCCGGCGCAAGTTCCGTGCGAAAGCGGCCGTTAAAATCAGTTGAAACTGATTTTAAAAGTGTTGTACTCCCCGCATAGTAAATTTGAATCGTCGTTTGATAAGGTCGCGGCGCACAGTTCGGGTCTGGCGGCATCCGCTCGACCGGACACGTGGGGCCGAGAGCAACCGTGCCTATAACGCCGCTCCCGGATACAGCAGTAAACGTAAAGCTTTTCGCCATGAGGTCGAGGTAGCCCGAGAATTTTGCTTTATCGAATACCTGAACCGTTCCCGGGTCATAGTTGCCGATATTAGTTGTATGGAGGAGTTCCACGATTTCATAGCACGAACCAGAGTGTACGGTGCGATATATTTTTGATTCGTAAAAGTTTCCGGCGCCGGCGTCGCTTGCGTCAAAGGCGTTGAATATTTCGCCGTTTATCATAATGGTGCCGCGCGCCGTTTCTCCTGCGTTCGTTGCCCCACCGCATTTTTGGAGAGCTTCTCTACTTGGGCTTACGCCGACGAATACGCCTGCTTCTCCGAGGTTCGTGCCATGAGCCAGAGATTTTGGAATAAAGATGCCGACTGCGCCAGTTTGAGTGCTCGGCAGGTATCCTTCAAAGTATTCGTTTCGCACGTCGGATCCTTCGGGATAGTTAAAGGCAAAGCCGTATACGGTATTGCGGTACGTTAGGGTTGCAACACTCGGGATGATTTCTGGCGCTGGAGGAAGGGGATTGATTGTTTGGTTTTTAACAGCGAGTTTGAGAACGACTGCAATAACGGCAATCGCAACAATCATAAAAAGAAATCTTTTCATATGCTATCCAAAAGAAGATTAACCGTTCGCGGTTTTCGGTTTTCGTTTGTTCCAGATGAAGATGTAAAGAATTTCGAGAAGAGCAAGTGAGTTCACGAAGAGAAGGATGATGAACCACCAGAGGTCGTGGCGTTTTGCCGCTCTCCAGAGCGCCACGCCTTTCCAGGGGAGCGTCCAGAGAGCAACGAGAACGATGAGCCAGGTGAGATTGGATGGAATTCCTTGCAGGTTATTCACGCCATTATTGTATCATTTTTATACCTCGGGCGTCTCCTCAGTGGATAACTCAATTCTCTAGCTTTTTTTAACTTCAAATTCAAAACCGCGTATCTCACCATCAAAAAACCACCGGTTTATCTCAGTGGTTTTGAGTAAGCTCATCTCCTTTCTTATCTCTGATTTAAACAAAGGATATTGCCGGCGGGATCTTTGAACCAGGCAGAGCTCATGCCGTCGATCGTGCAGAGGCCGTTTACGGTTTTCACGGGCGGCATGTCGTACTCTTCGAACTTCACTCCTTTTGCACGGAGTTCTTTCATCGTCGCTTCAATATCGTTTACTTTGAAGGAAGCGGCGGTATCTTCACTTTTTCGGGAAGGGCTTTCAAAAATCTCAAGCCACGTGCCTTTACCAGCTTCAAACGTTGCGGCGTGTGCTTTAGTATTTTCTTCTACGAGCTTCAGGCCCAACTGATCGCGGTAGAATTTTTTTGCTTTTTCGAAATCAGAAACCGGGAGCACGGGGCAGATGGGTGCGTTTGTAATCATGGTGGTTTTTTTGGATTACCTTCGACCTTGAAATTGTCCTCTCCTATTTCCAAATTCTTGGCGAGGAGACCGGCTGGGAGGCCGTCTTCTAGAGCGGAAGTTGCGAAGGGACGCATTGAATGCGGGGCGTGCGGATTCGAAAGCCGACCTACTTGCCTCTAAGGCAGGCATGGGTCGGTGCGCAGGAAGTACGGGAAGTTTTGAAGAAGCGAGTGCCGTGCGGACCAATCGCTCGATCGCGCGTACGTGCCCGCGCTGTTCAGGAGTGGCGAACGTGATGGCGCGGCCCGCGAGTCCGGCGCGTCCGGTGCGGCCGATGCGGTGCACATAATCCTCGGCGTATTCGGGAATGTCGAAGTTTACCACAAGTTCGATGCCCGTCACATCAATGCCGCGGGCGGCGATGTCCGTGGCAACAAGCACGCGGTATTTGCCGGATTTAAATCCGTCAAGCGCTTCGCGGCGCTGGGAAAGGGATTTATTCGAATGGATTTCGGCAGAGCTGGTTCCCATGCCGCGGATTGCGCGGCAGATTTTGTGCGCGCCGTGCTTCGTGCGTGAGAAGACGAGCACCGTACCGCGGTATTCAGCCAAAAGGTGGTCAAGGAGCCGGATTTTGTCTTCTTTTTTTACAACAAATAATTCTTGCGAGACGTGTTCGGCTGGCGTGCCCGCACGGGCAATCTCAATGCGGAGCGGGAGCTTCATATAAGTAGAGGCAATGCGGACGATATCGTCTGGCATGGTGGCAGAGAAGAGCATTGTCTGCCGCTCGCGGGGAAGGGAAGCAAGAATTTTTTTGATTTGTGGAGCAAAGCCCATGTCGAGCATGCGGTCAGCTTCGTCTAATACCAGTATACGCACTGCGCCTAAATGGAGCGTCCTGCCTTGCAAGAGGTCCAAGATGCGGCCCGGCGTGCCAATAACGATTTGCGGATTCCGGCGGAGCGCTTGGATTTGTATATTCATCGAAGCGCCACCGATCACAATTGCGGTACGAACATTGAGTGAGCGGCCGATCTTTTGGACCATCTCATCTACTTGAAGCGCCAACTCACGGGTGGGCAAAACAATGAGCGCTTGCCCGCCTCCGCCCTCCGGGTTACGGCGAGTAACACCCTCCATTGAAGCAAGCCGTTGGAGAATCGGGAGCGCAAAGGCAAGGGTTTTTCCGGTGCCGGTTTGTGCAATGCCGATTAAGTCCTTGCCTTCAATCGCGATAGGAATTGCTTTTACTTGAATGGGCGTGGGTGTCGTGAATCTTTGCGAGTCAAGGATGTGGAGAAGATTCGGAGCAATGCCGAGGCCGTAGAAGCTCTGGGTGGACTCACGCTTGTTTTCTTGAATCATAAAACAAGTGTGCCTGCAAAAGCCGTGAAAAGCAAACGTCTATATCAAAAACCTCGCCTCACACGGGGTTTTTGAAACGAGAGTAGCAAGAGCTACCTTCTTATTTTCCCATGCCGCCGCCCGGGTTGCAAAGCCGGCAATCGGCTTTGTGAATCATAAGCTCATAGAGCGCGGAGAGACCGACGAGAATATAGATGACATTCGCAAGCGTACCGCCGCCGACCCATTCGCCGATGCCAGTGCCAAAAAGCGCCATAATAAGCCAGTTCAATCCTCCGACTATAAGGAGAATGAACGTAATCGAGTGAATACCTTTACTTCCTTTCATAGGGTAATGATTGGTTGGTGAATATATTCGACCTTCGAGCGTGATTACGTCGATGTATCTAGTATACCATACGTGCGTTTCCCCATGTGGAGAACTTTTTTAATGCGCGTTATCCCTCATCTATCCATAAAAAAGCCGGCGCCAAAGGATTGGCGCCGGTAGATGATTTTTTGTGCGGCTTCGGCGCGCTTGCCGCTAGCCAGTGGCTCGTTTGAGGTTCGGTTCGCTCTCTGGCGCCACCTTTGTGGGCCCCTTAAACCTCGGTCGCGTGGGTCGGAGCATTGCCGTCATATGGTGCCATTCCTCGTTTGCCTCGATACCCCAAGGATCAAGCGGGAAACATTGCGGACAGGGCGCGGCGCAGTTCTTAGACTCATCTTCGCTGTAGAAGTAGAAACTCATGCCCGAGCTGCCGCACTCGATGCATACGTGGTTCTTGACCGTATTTTCACGGTACCAGTCTCGTGCCTCCTTGCTTCCTTTGGGATGCGGGTTTGAGAAAAGCTTCGCGAATCCGTTTTCCTTGCGAAAGCGAATCCGTTCAGTAAAGCATGATGTGCAGAAATAGCTTTTCCGTCCAGCGAGAGTATAGTCACCCCAATGGAGGCAACATAACCGATTACTCCCGCAATCAGTGCAGGTTTTGCCACGAAAGATTCTACTTCGGGAGTTTGCTTGAATCGTGTTCTCCAAGTGCAGTCTCCTTATGGGGCGCCGAAGCGCCGGGTGCTGTTTTATAGATTATCTTCAAATGATATGCTCCGTCAATCTTTCGGCGCCTCGAGATTTTTTGCGATTGCGTCAAGAAGTTTCCGTACTATAGTCATGCGTTCGGGATCATAGATTGAAACCGGAACTATTTCTTTATGCAGCGGCTGTAACACCTTTATAATTTCGTTGATACGGCGGTCCGTGACCGTGTCAGATTTCGCAATGATGAGGTATTCGGTTTTTTTGAGGAGCAGGGGATTGTAACGCCCGAGCTCGTTTCGAATCACGTCGTAATCTTTCCGCGGATCAAACGTTCCCGCATCAATGAAATGGAATAAGATACCGGTCCGTTCAATATGGCGGAGGAATTTGATGCCGAGCCCCTTGCCGGAAGACGCTCCTTCAATAAGTCCGGGGATATCGGCGAGGATAAGCGCGTCATAAGCGCCCAAATGCGGCTCGAGCGTGGTAAAGGGATAGTTTGCAACGCGGCTTTGCGCGTTCGTCACCTCGTTTAAAAAGCTTGATTTTCCGACATTCGGGAGCCCGATCAGGCCCACGTCTGCAATGAGTTTGAGTTCGAGCTCGAGGGTCGCGGCCTCTCCCGGGAGCCCGGGTTGGGATTTTTTCGGAGAGGTATTGGTGGCAGATTTATATTGAAAATTGCCTTTACCGCCTTTGCCGCCGGGTACGACAAGGATGCGCTCGCCGAGCGAAGTGAGTTCGTATTCTTTCTTCGTTCCCCGGTTATGCAGTACGGTGCCGCGCGGCACCAAAAGCACGAGATCGCGGCCGTCTCTCCCGTCGCGGAACGCAGAGCGGCCGGCGTGGCCGTCTTCGGCGGCAAATGATTTTTGCGTTCGGAATCGGCGGAGCGCGCCTAAATCAGCCACGGCTTCACAGTAGATATCTCCGCCTTTTCCGCCGCTGCCGCCCGTGGGACCCAACGTCATTTTGATATGGCTAAAGCTCACAGCTCCGGCGCCGCCTTTGCCAGCCGTTACGGTAATGGTGACGTGGTCTATCAGCATATCAATTTCTTTTCTTGAGGCGTTTCAAAGCGGCAATTTCATCAGGGCTTACCACGCGGCTTTTGCCGGAGGTGAGCCCGTGAAAAGTAAGATTCCCGATGCGTATCCGGATGAGGCGCTCAATAGTAAGGTGGAGCGCGTCCGCCATCCGGCGAATCTGGTGGGTTTTGCCTTCAGAGATGATGAGTGAAAAGGTATGATCGCTTACGAGCTTTGTTTTGGCGGGGAGTGTTTTTACTCCATTGAGTAAGATGCCTTCCGCCATTTTTTTCATGTGCCAGCGGGAAATATCTTCGCGAACCGTTACTTCATATTCTTTTTCAACCAAATGATCGTCTCCGGTAACGACTGCGGTGACCACCCCGTCGTTTGAAAGCAGTAAAAGCCCTTCGCTTTCTTTATCGAGCCGGCCAACGGCATTCAAATTCGCAAACTTCGGGAAGACTTGAAACACCGTTCTCCCTTCAGCACTCTGCTTCGAGCAGACTACGCCTCGGGGCTTGTAGACGAGAACGGTAATCTTTTGCACGGTTTCTTTCGTGTGTGCGCCGAGCACTTCTACCTTGTCTTTTGACGGATCCATTTGAACACCCATGGTTTCGACCACGTTCCCGTTTAACCGGATGCGCCTATTACGAATATACGCCTCTGTCTCGCGGCGAGACAAAATTCCTTTTTGAGAAAGATATTTTTGGATGCGCATGAATTTTTGCTTGGTTTGAGGCTTTTTTGCCCTTAGGGATGTAGTATAACCGATAATATGCGTTTCCTATCTTGAATATTTAGTGTTCATGGGCAGAAGCGAGGGAAGGGATACTAAAGATGAGGAACGCCGCGAGAAAGAACGGCAATATGACTTGTATATTTTCACCTTAGTCTGTTTTCGGAATCACAATCATGGCTTTCTCACGGGACTTTTTGATAATAACTTCGGCTCCTTTCTCGAGTGGTATTTCATCTTCATGATTGTCGGCATATATAATGGCTGGACCGCGGAGGATTTTTATTTTAATGATGCTTTCGTCTTTCAGCACCATGTGATCAGATGGTTCAGTGCTGTTGTTGAATGCAAGCCCAATACCGAGTTCAAAAAAGCTGTCGGTGATGCTGCGGTAATAGGCAGTCGAGCCGAACGGCGTTGCGATTACCACACCGTCCCCGATGATAGCACCGCTGATTTCTTTATTGTCTACGGAGAGCGCATAACGGATTGCGTGCCGGGCATCCTTATTGTGCACTACTACGTCATTCATCGCATGAAGGGTTTTGCCCGAAGTCGCCGCCTCGAGCTTGATGAGCTCTTCCACCGCGTACTGCTTTTCCACTATTCTTTGTAAAACTTCTTCGTTCGAGAGCGGCGAACATTTTTTGCAAATGAGACTGTCGCGCAGCACAATTTTAGGGATTCCGGGGTAGGCGTGTTCCGCCTTCATAAGGGTGCCATCGCCGCCATAGGTGATGACGAACTCCGGATTTTTTTCAACGAGGGTAAAGCCCGTCTTCCGTACCAGGGTTTCTATTTCCGATTTATTTCTTCCGAAGAGTAAGGCGTTCATGTTTCATCATCATAGCAAAGAATGAGCGTCCCTGGTGAGAGTAGTTTCATTTCTCTCTGACTATGCGTATGATATAATAAAATGCCATTGATTATGACTGATAAGAACAAGATGATGAGGCGCGGATTCACCCTTATTGAACTGCTTATCGTGGTTGGTATTCTTGCGATTTTAGCGACCACGGTTGTCATTGTTTTAAATCCCGCACAACTGCTCGCGGAATCTCGAGACAGCGCGCGATTAAGCGATCTCGATAGTTTGCGGAGCGTATTGGGCCATTATCTTACGCAACGAAGCGGGCCGTATCCGATGTCAGGCGTAGACACGTGCGATGACGCACCGGTCGGCAGCCAAAATTATTGGGCAACGAATCAGCTGACGGTTGTTCCGGGAACGTCTATTGTTCTCGATCCTTTTGCGAGCTCTACGGGTGGCGCTGTGGTGCAAAATCCTGCGAATGGATTAACTATCACCGGGAGAAATATCGACAGCACGGGTTGGGTTCCGGTTGATTTGAATATCATAAGCGGCGGCTCTCCCTTGGCAACTCTCCCGCTCGATCCTGTAAACGACGGCATTCATTTTTTCTATGCGTATGCGTGCAACAATGCTTTGAATCAATTCGAGTTTGATGCGCATTTGGAGAGTGACCAATATCAAAACGGCGGCTCGGACGATAAAGAAAGCACTGACGGAGGAGATAATATTTCGGAGTACGAGGTGGGGAATAACTTGTCTCTCTAGTTCGGCGCTTCTGATAGTTTGTCCCCGCTCACTTTCAAATACTTTGAAACTCCCACTGACGGGCGTGTTGTCATGGGCTCATTTGGTTTCCGCTCGGCATAATTCACGATAATCTCGCCATTCCGGAATTCGGTGGTTTGCGGCGCGATATGGTCGCCGAGCAGAACAGCGTTTGTTCCCTTATATCCGTTTTGAGTTTTAAGTGCAACCGCAAGGTAATAGAAGGTTCCGCTGCCTCCTCCGCTTTGGGTGAGTAGAAACGCAACGTCTTCCCTGCCGTCATTATTAAAGTCGCCAGTCACCTCATTGCCAAAATATTGTGTAATTGTTTTTGAAGCTGAACCCGGGGCAGATGCAACTTCTGCTGCGCCGTTTTTGAGCAGGACTTGCTCACCTCCAATTTCGTACGAAGTGTTTTTATAATCATTCCGCGAGTCACCTTTCATGGTTTCTTGTGATGATTTTTGAGTCCAATAAAAAATGCCAGCGCCGGCTACAACAGCAATGCCTATACCCGCGATTATTTTTTTCATTATTTTATTATACGCTTTCGTAGACTCCGATGTCCATAAAAAAACCGCTCCGACAACCGTCGGAGCGGTTTTTTTATTTGCAGCGCTTATGCGCGCGAAACGTTCGTGGCCGCTGGGCCTTTTTCGCCTTGAACGACTTCAAAGGTGACTTTGTCGCCCACCTTCAATTCGTCGAAGGTCACCCCCTGTAATTCCTTAGAATGAAAGAAGAGATCCTTTACTTCGCCTTCGCGAGCAATAAATCCGAATCCTTTCTGCGTAAGCGTCTTGATAGTTCCGGTCATATGATTTTTATAATGATGTATACGGAGAAACTCGACTCTGTTTCCGTGCCTTATGTCATCCTTTATAGCGTATTGGTAGGTTTATTGCAAAGCGAGTATATCTCCATTTCAGATTCAAGACTGAATCAATGATCGCGCTTTTTATTTTGAAAAAAGTAATACAAGGCTAAGGGCGCCGCCCAATTAGCGGAACGTTCAATAAAATCTAACCAGCCAACCCCGACTAAAGGCCTGACGAGCGCCGTCCAAAAACCCCAGATAGCCATCCAGAGCAAGAGTGGGCGGACGGGCCTGAATAAAACTATCAATGCCATAATAACATCTGCAATACCGATAAGGAGCAGCAGGGTTGTGGCGGTAGGAATATCCACGTGTATCATTTGGTTTATCCAACCCAGCCAATCCTTTTTTCCTTCTATGGCCAATAAGCCATGACCAAGAAATTCTCCGGCTACGCCAACTCGCAATAACCATTCTATTTTCTTTTCATTATTCATATTTTAGTTCATGTTCATTACTATAACCTTTCGGCCTTTACGGGATGAATTATTTATATAATAATAGCATTGTTTAAATTTTTTTTCTGCGCAACAGCATTGCGTTCACAGCGACAATGACCGTTGATGCGCTCATAAAGACGGCCGCGACAGCTGGCGGTAATACGATTCCTTTTGAAGCAAGTACGCCAGCGGCGAGAGGCAAGGCAATGAGGTTATATCCAGTCGCCCAAAAAAGATTTTGAATCATCTTAGCGTAGGTAAGCTGAGAAAGCTTGATTATTTTTGGAATATCCCGAGGATCACTTTTCACGAG
>JBGPMO010000014.1:0-10909 GCA_041487075.1 Minisyncoccia bacterium | reverse complement strand
GCTTCGGATCTTCATATTGAACCCCAGCGAACGAAAACGCGAGTTCGTTTCCGGCTTGATGGAGATTTAGAAGAAGTTCTTTCACTCCCGGCCGAGCTCGGGCAGGCGCTCGTTTCCCGCATCAAAGTACTTGCCAATCTGAAACTTGATGAAACTCGCGTACCGCAGGACGGCCGTTTTCGGACGATTATTTTTGAAAAAGAAATCGATTTTCGTATTGCCATTTTCCCGACGCCAAACGGCGAGAAAGCGGCGCTTCGGGTACTTGACTCATCGGTAGGACTCCGGAGCCTCGAGGAGATTGGCGTTACGGGCCGGAATCTTGAGTTTTTAAAAGCGGGCATTCTAAAACCATTCGGCATGGTGCTTTTGACGGGGCCCACGGGATCAGGGAAAACAACCAGCCTCTATGCTTTGATGAGGATTTTAAACCGGGAGGAATCAAATATTCTTTCCCTTGAAGATCCGGTTGAATACACGATTGAAGGAGTAAACCAGTCACAGGTACGTCCGGAAATTGGTTACGATTTTGCCTCTGGGTTGCGGCAAATTCTCCGGCAGGACCCCGATATTTTAATGGTTGGTGAAATTCGCGACATTGAGACCGCGGGCCTTGCCGTGAATGCGGCCTTGACGGGCCACATTGTTCTCTCAACGCTTCACACCAATAATGCCGTCGGCGTCATCCCGCGTCTTCTCGATATGCAGGTGCCAAAATTTCTTTTACCTTCTGCCTTGAACCTTATGGCGGCTCAACGGCTTATCTCACGGCTGTGCGATAATTGTCGTAAAGCATCGCCGCCCGCGCCTGAAGTGCTTGAAATTATGAAGCGCGAAATAGCCAAACTCCCGGCAAGCGTCTTAAAAGAAGTAAAAGAGCCATACCGGGTGTATGAGACGCCGGGCTGCAATGTGTGCCACGGAAAGGGCGTTCGGGGCCGCATCGCGCTTTTTGAAATATTCCAAATGACTCCGGAACTCGGCGATGTCGTTGTGGGGCCGAATTTTTCAGAAAATCAGCTCGTGGCCGAGTCGAAGCGGCAAGGAATGATTACCCTCCGGCAGGACGGAATTTTGAAAGCGCTTGCGGGTGTTGTGAGAATCGAGGAAGTGCTCCGTGAAACCGAGGAGTTGTGATATACTTAAATTAACTTACAACCGACAACTCTTAACTAACAACTTTTATGGAAATAAATTATCAAGATAAACTTCATGAATTGATGCTCGTGACCGCGAAGCAGGGAGCATCAGACCTCCATATTGGCGTAGGGAAAAAGCCGACCTTGCGTATAGACGGGCTCCTCGTTCCCCTCGAAAAAGAGCCCGTGGTGACGCCTGACATGGCTGATGGCTTGGTAGAGGCGCTTCTGACGCCGGAACAGAAGCAGGCGTTTCCGATAAAAAAAGAAATAGATTTTTCTTATTCTTTTGAGGATAAGGCGCGCTTCCGCGTGAATGTTTTTATTCAGCGGGGGTTCAAGGCAGCAGCCCTGCGCTTGATTCCAAGCCAGATTCGCAATATTGAATACCTTGGCCTTCCGCCGATTTTGCATGATTTCACAAAACTCTCCCAAGGATTTATCCTCGTGGTGGGTCCTGCGGGGCATGGCAAATCAACCACCCTCGCCGCGCTCTTAGATGAGGTGAACCACAAGCGGACCGAACACATCATTACCATTGAAGATCCGATTGAATATCTGTTCGCGCAGGATAAGTGCATTGTTTCTCAACGTGAAGTGAGGGCGGACACCCCCACGTTTCATCACGCACTCCGATCACTTCTTCGCCAAGACCCGGATGTGGTTATGATTGGTGAGATGCGCGATCCCGAATCCATTTCAACCGCAATGACCGCAGCGGAGACGGGGCACTTGGTATTCTCAACGCTGCACACCAATTCCGCCGCCCAGACCATTGACCGTATCATTGATAGTTTTCCTTCAGATCAGCAGGGACAGGTGACGAGCCAGCTTGCGGCGACCCTCGTTGGCATTATTTCCGAGCGCCTTATCCCAAAGATCGGCGGCGGCCGCGTGCCGGCTTGCGAAATTATGGTGGTCAATTCAGCTATTCGAAATCTTATCCGTGAGCGGAAAGCGTATCAGATCGATCTCGTCATAGAGACCTCTCTTCAAGAGGGGATGGTGACGTTGAATCGTGCGCTTGCGACTCTTGCGAAACGGAAGGAGATTTCTCTTGAAAATGCGGAACTCTACTCGTTGAATCCGGCGGAATTAAGGATATTGTTGGATCGGATTTAACCCACTATAGTCATGGTATGAAGTTCAGATACAGTGCTCGAACAAAAGGAGGAGAGCTTCAAGTGGGCTATATCGAGGCGCCGGCACGCGATGCGGCCGCAAGCATTTTGGGAACCCACGAGCTTTTTATTTTAAGTTTGGAAACCGTAGAGAAGCCGAAGTGGTATCAGGGTATCGTATTTTATTTCACCCGTGTCCGGCGGAAGGATTTGGCAATCTTCACGCGGCAGTTCGCGACCATGCTTGAAGCAAAAATTTCGATTCACGATACGCTGAACACGCTGTATTATCAAACGCCGAACCGTACGCTCCGGGAGGCAGTTTTCGAAATCGCCGCTGATATTGATGCCGGTGTCTCGCTCTCTCAAGCACTCGAAAAACACGAAAACATCTTTTTCGAATTTTTTGTGCACCTTATTCAGTCCGCCGAAGTGACGGGGCAGGTTGAACGGGCAATGGGATTCCTTGCCGATTATCTTGAGCGGGAAATGCTCCTCATGGGAAAGGTAAAAAACGCGCTGATCTATCCTATCTTCGTTGTGGCGCTTGCCATTGTCGTGGGCGGTATTTTAATTGGTCTGGTATTCCCGCAGATTACCCCGCTCTTTGCTGAGGCGCAGACTGAATTGCCGCTTATCACCAAGGTCTTTCTTGCCTTGGGGGTATTCTTAAATGATTGGTGGCTCATCGTGGTAATCTTTGTTATTGCTTTAATCGTCATTCTTTTGAATTATCTCCGAACGGAAGAGGGGAAAGCGGTTGGTGATGAAATGATTTTGAATGCGCCTTTTATGGGCGCGCTTTTTAAAAAATTATATGTCGCTCGTTTTGCCGAAATCGGAAGCGTGCTTATCAAAGGAGGCATTCCCATTGCTCAAGCTATTGAAATTTCCGGGCACACGTTGGGGAGCGCCTTATACCGAGAAATGTTGCATGATATTGCCGAAGGGGTCCGCCGCGGTGAGCTCATGAGTCAGGCATTCGGCAAGTATGGGAAGTTTTTCCCGCCCATTGTAACCCAGATGGTTGCGGTGGGGGAGCAAACTGGGAAGGTAGACGAAATGTTTTTGCGCGTCGCCGCCTTTTATGGCCGCGAGGTGGAAAACATCGTGTCGAATCTCATCGAGCTTATTCAGCCGGTGCTTATGGTGGTGGTCGGGGGCCTGGTCGGGCTTCTCTTTGCCGCTATTTTGCTTCCGATTTACAATCTGGTTCAGGTTATCAGATAGTAAGGGGCAATGAGCGCTTGTGGATAACTAATGGCATAGTACTAAAAAACACGGTATGATAAATATAAGCGGCATGAAAAGGTCGGATACATTAACTAACTAACAACGGACAACTTATAAGGGGTAACCCAGTATATCTGGCGTTCGAGGTTGTAGGTTATCAGTTGTCAGTTAATTAAAATGAGTTACGCAAAAAAAGGTTTTACGTTAATTGAACTTTTAATTGTCATCGCCATTATCGGCATTTTAGCGTCTATTCTTTTGGTAAGTTTGGGCGGCGCGCGTGCAGCCGCGCGGGATGCAAGGCGCATTGCTGATCTCCGGCAGGTACAAGGCGCGCTTGAGCTTTACTATAATAAATGCGGCAAGTATCCGGGAAATAGCGGTGCTCTTTGTGATATTCCGTCAGGTATTACTGACCCTGATAATGGCAATGATATTGCTGGATGGTCGCAATTCTCACAACAACTTATCCTTGCAGGCATTGGTATAACTGCTATTCCGGTTGATCCAACGAACAGCGCCACTTATAGGTATCAGTACGACCTTGATACCAGTGATGGCCAAAAATATGTTCTTGGCGCCACACTAGAAAAAGCAAATCAAGCTCTTGATAATGATGTTGATACTCCTGCTTTCGGTGCGACCATGAGTTGTACTGACCCGGTATATTGTGTCCAGAGTTAGGAGGGCGGAGATAGGCAGATGCAGGCGAAAGGGACGCAAAGAGAAGCGTCCCTTTAAGCTCAAAAGCGGCAATATAATAAATGAGGAGGAATGGGTTTATGAGAACACCTTTTTCATTCATGTTTTTATTCAAACGGCGTAAAAAGCGAAGTGACGGGCTTGGTGCGGGGTTTACCTTACTTGAACTTATTGTGGTTGCGGGTATTGTTGGACTTTTAACATCGGTGATTTTATCGAGTTTGACCGGCGCCCGGCGCTCGGCGCGGGACGCTCTGCGCATTACTGATATGCATCAAGTTCAGCAGGCGCTCGAGCTTTTTAAATTTAAATGCGGATTTTATCCTGGCAGGTATTCTGTTTCTCAGCCCGGATTAAACGGCTGCGTGGGCGGAACTGGACTCACGAATGATCCTGACCCTAATGCGGGTTTGGACTTTGTGAATCCAGGCGATTGGGGAGCTTTGAATGATTTTCTCAAGGAAGCCGAGATCGGCATTAGTGGTATTCCTTATGATCCGGTTCCCACGTATGCAGCGCGGCGTTTTGATTATCATGTGCAGCTGAAGCCGACGAATCTCTTACCTCTCACGAATCCTTTGAATACCATTCCTCGAGCCCAGTGCTATGTGCTTGAGGCGCATCTTGAGACCAATCATCCGATTTTGCGGACCAGCGCTGATTTAGATAATAGCGATATCATTAATAAACTTTTGCCTCTGCCCCCTGACCCAAGCTGTGATCCGACCGTTCCGGCATCGGTCGGGATATGTAAGAATTTGTATAAGGCAGTTATTAATTGCAATGATAATCCGAGCGGCGGCTATTCACATGGGTATTGCGTAGGCAACAGTGAGTGTTTTCATGATTGATATCTGGTTCCTGATTCGTTTTCTCTTCGGGCTTGCCGCAGGAAGTTTTTTGAATGTGGTTGCCTTGCGGTATAACCCGGATCGCGGTCTTTTTGAAATTCAGCCGCTCCGCGGCCGTTCGCACTGCCACGAGTGCGGGGAAACGCTTCGTGCCTACGAGCTTATTCCGGTTATAAGCTTTCTCTTGCAGTTGGGGCGTTGCCGTTCGTGCAAGCGCCGCATCTCATTTCAATATCCTGTTGTTGAACTTGCGTCCGCGTTTGCGCTTGCTTTTATTCCGTCTGCCGTGCAGCACACTATTTTCCCCGGGTTCCTGCCGGGCTTCGGTGGATCAGTTACGGCATACGTTCTTATGGCGAGCGTTTTTTCTCTCGCGTCATTACTGTTTATTCTTATTGCCGCAATTGATGTTCGGCTTCGCATCATTCCTGATGAGGCGAATATCGCGATTGCGCTCCTGGGGATTTTAGGAACGGCGCTCTTCGCTTATTATGGGTTCTTCAATGATTTTAACGGTTCCTTTTTAGGGCATTACGCCGGGATTTTCGGGTTTCATGCTGACCCTTGGGTGAACCGTTTTTTTGGCGCAGGGGTGGGGGCTGGATTTTTCGGCGCGATCGTTTTTATGACCCGTGGCCGAGGTATGGGGCTCGGGGACGTGAAACTCGCGGCGGCAGGAGGGTTTCTTTTGGGGTGGCCTGATGCGCCCTTGGCCTTTCTTCTTGCTTTTGTTCTCGGTGCGTTTTGGAGTATAATTTTAATGGCGAGCGGAAAGAAAAAGATGAAATCAGTCATTCCGTTTGGCCCTTTTATGGTGCTCGGCATGTTTCTTATTATGCTCTTTGGGGGTGAGCTCATGAGTGCGTACTTCTCGTTTTTTCCATAAGATGCGCATAGGGGATTTGCCTTGTCACGAGGCCGAGCAATGCGCGGTTTCAAACACTTTTTTCTTCGCAAACGTCAGCAGAAAAGAATCATTGTTATAAAACGAGGCCATGTTTTTACTCAAACGGCGTAAAAAGCGAAGTGACGGGCTCGGTGCGAGGCCTGCCCCGTTACCAATCGGGCACTTTCTCTCCGCGAAGCGCAGTGCTCAATTTGGTGCGGGGTTTACCATCATCGAATCAATCGTGGTGATTGCGATCAGTGTTATTTTAACTTCGATTTTGATTGTGTATTCGCGTGCGAGTGAAAAGCAAGTGGTGTTTTTTAAGGAACAGTCCCTTCTTGTTGGCGCGATGCTTCGGGCAAAAGCATATGCCATTGAAACATTCCAGCCGAGCCTGCAGTCCTCACCCGGTTTCCCGGTAAACACTTCTGCTCTTCCCAAAATTTGCGGCTGGGGCGTGCATATAGAAGGCGACCATTATATTATATTTCACGATACCCCCCAGAACGGCGTGCCGTGCGATTCCTTTTTTATAGGAGGGCTGACTGTTCCTAATACTCCTGAAGAATTTGAGACGGTCATCGTTGACCCGCGTATCCAAATCTCCTGTTATGCGCTGAATTCTGCAGTGGGCCAATCTTGCAGTGCGGGAGCGACCTCCATTGATATTCTTTTTGTCCCTCCGGCGCCGAAGGTGGTGTTTAGTCTGAATAGCGCACCTGATCCTTCGGCTCTAGAAGCCGTGATTGATCTTTTGATTCCCGGCACTCTTCCTATCCAGAAACGCACCATTCGGGTGAACCATGGAGGTCAAGTGAGCGTGAATTAAGTTTTTTTCATATCATGATGCGAGATACAAGATTTAAATTAAAGGCGGGCCAGTCAATGATTGAAATGATCGTTGCGATTTCGATTATCTCGGTGAGTCTTCTCGGTATTTTAATTTTAGTCAACCGGGCGCTTGGCGTGAACCGGCTGATTGCCGAGCAATACACCGCCACCTATCTTGCCTCCGAGGGAATCGAACTCGTGAAGAATATGTTCGATCACAGTTTTAAGGTTGCAGCCGCCGCCCTCCCCGGATCAAAGGATTTTTACGGGTGGGTTGATCCATCAGTGCCTAACGCGTCGTCTTGCCCTGCTCTCTCAACTAATTGCCTGCAAACTGGGATATACGAAGTTGATTATGCTGATCAAGCCCTTCGCCCGACTTCTTGCAGTTCTATCGGAATTCCTACAAAGCAGGCCGTACGCAATCTTTTTATCATTGGTACTTCCTCATATTGTAATAGTCTTAGCTATCTTGATTTTGATTCTGGGAATGGCAGTTTCAGGTACAATGCCGGAGCAAACCCAACAAAGTTCAAACGCGTGATTATTATTGACTGGCCGCCGGAGTATACACCGCCTTTATTTCCGGTTGCGACAAATCTGGATTATCGGGTTACCTCGGCAGTTGAGTGGGAAAGTAAGGGCGGCAAATTTACCGTGCAACTCGAAGATTATTTCCTGCCGTGGCGCATTCCATAAATATGGCAAATCGCAAATCGCAAATCGCAAATCGTGGCGCTGGATTCACCATCGCCGAGCTCCTGGTTGCTATGGGGATCTTTGTGATTTTAATCGGTATCGTGACGGGTATTTTTATCGGCGGATTCCGCACCCAACGATCACTTGTTTCATTGATTGCGGCGAATGATAATGCCGGCCTTGCGCTTGAACAGATGGGCCGTGAGATGAGGACCGGGGTTGCCGCGAGTTTTTGCATTGTAGATGCGTCATTGATTTGTAATCCCAGTTCAACGCAAGGATCGGCTATTGGGTTTACGAATGCGGAAGCCATCCCCATAGTCTATCGGTTGGATGGAACCGCCATCTCCCGAAGGGAGGGCGCAAGCGGATCGTTCGAAGCGATCACCGGCAATAATGTCGTCATCCGGAATTTGCTTTTTCTCTTAAGTACCCCTCCTCCTGCTCCGCCCGTAACCTGGCCCCCGCGTATTACGATCACGCTCTCGGTTGGCTCTCCTGAAGCTAGTCTCGCGAACATTGTTACTAATATCCAAACTACCGTGAGCGGGAGAAACCTATGAAAAAAAACTTACAACTCATCACTGATAACTTACAACAAAAGAAGGAGGGGCAAGTGATGTTATTGACGGTTCTTATTCTTTCAACGCTGTTTCTCTCGGCAACCGCGATCGCCGGTCTCCTCATGGTGTTTCAACTCTCCCAGGTGACGAAAGTGGTGGAGTCTACTTCTGCCATTTTCGCGGCAGACGCCGGCATTGAACGCGGGCTCTTTAAGGTTTACCGATGCAATGTTCCTCTTAACACCGCGGTTCCAACTGATGCGTCAGGTAACCCCATCTGGACGGATTTGCCTGGTTTCGCCGCGCTTTGCGGTATTGAAGGAAATCAGACTCCAGCCGCTTCAACCTGTTCGGCAAATTGCACTCCTCCTGCTTTCGAGAATGATGGGGATTATAAGCTGACGATTGAAAGTACAACCGGTGGGGCAGGAGTGCATGATCCCACGGCAGATCCGAATAGCGTCACTGCTATTAAATCAACCGGCCACTCCGGCAAGTCCGCACGCGCATTTGAAGAGCAATTCAGATAGAGAAACGTTTTTTTTGCGGATCTTTTTGCCGGCAGACAGGCCTGCTATTCGCATGACTTTTTAGGTTATACTTGATTTGGTATGACTAAAAAAGAAGCACAGGAACGTGTTCGAAAGCTTCGATCTGCGATTAATCGTTATCGGTACGCCTACCACGTAGAAAATAAATCGCTCATCTCGGACGAGGCGCTCGACTCCTTAAAAAAGGAGCTTTTTGATTTGGAGCAGGAATTCCCCGATTTAATAACGCCTGATTCGCCGACAGAGCGGGTGGCAGGGAAACCGCTCAAGGCATTTGTAAAAGTCCGCCACGATTCCCCGATGATTTCTTTAACCGATGGTTTTTCTGAAGCAGATTTGCGCGATTGGTTCGAGCGACTCGAGAATTTCCTCGGGGGAAAAGTGCAGCCGGAATTGTATTGCGAACTCAAAATCGACGGTCTCGCGATCGAGCTCGTCTATAAAGACGGTGTGTTCGTGCAGGGCTCGACCCGCGGCGACGGCGTAGTAGGCGAGGATGTGACGCAAAATTTGAAAACCATAGAAGCGATTCCGTTGAAATTAGAATTACCAATTACCAATTACCAATTACCAAAACGTTTCGTGGTTCGCGGCGAGGTATTTTTAACAAAAAAAGAATTCGAGCGAATTAACCGCGAGCAGGAGAAAAAAGGAGAGAAGGCGTACGCGAACCCACGGAACGTCGCTGCCGGCGCCATCCGCCAGCTCGATCCTTCGATTACTGCATCGCGTAAGCTCGACTCGTTTGAGTACGCGATGGTAACCGATCTCGGGCAAAAGAAACATTCAGAAGAGCACGAGATACTCCACTCCCTCGGATTCAAGACCAATCCGGATGCGAAGCTCTCGCATTCACTCGAGGAAGTGATCGAGTATCGGAATTATTGGGAGCATCATCGCGAGAAATTACCGTACGAAATAGACGGCATTGTCGTCATTTTGAATGATAACAAAGAGTTCGCGGCCGCGGGCGTGGCGGGCAAGGCGCCGCGCGCGGCGCTTGCATATAAGTTTTCGGCACGCGAGGCAACGACGAACGTGAACGACATCAAAGTACAGGTGGGCCGCACCGGGGCGCTCACCCCGGTTGCGGTTTTGGAGCCGGTAACGGTGAGTGGCGTCACGATCAGCCACGCGACCCTCCACAATGCCGATGAAATCGAACGGCTTGGCTTGAAAATCGGCGACACCGTGATTGTTTCCCGCGCAGGCGACGTGATCCCTAAAATTACAAAAGTATTAAAAGAACTCCGCACGGGCCACGAAAAAATATTTCATTTTCCGACGAGCTGCCCGATCGACGGATCAAAGGTGGTGGAAGACGGCGTTATCCGCCGTTGCTCAAACCGAAACTGCGGCGCGCGGCAGCGCGAGCAGATCTACCACTTTGTTTCCCGTGGCGCCTTTAATATCGAAGGGCTGGGCCCCAAGATCATTGACCGTTTTATGGACGAAGGGCTTATGAGTGACGCCGCAGACATATTCACGCTTGAGAAAGGCGACATCGAGGTACTCCCTCGGTTTGGCGAGAAATCAGCCGAGAATCTCGTTAAAGAAATCAAAGCAAAAAAAGAAATTACTCTGCCACGGTTCTTGTTCGCACTCGGGATTCTCCACGTGGGGGAGGAAACCGCCAACCTTCTTGCGAAGGCAATTTCCAATTTCCAATTTCCAATTTCCAAATCGAGTGATATTTTGAAATTCTTTCAACATTCTACACTGGACAGTTTACAGGAGATTCCCGACGTGGGCCCCAAAGTTGCGGAGAGTATTCATAGTTGGTTTCGTGAATCACGGAACGTGAAATTGCTCGAAAAACTTAATGATGTAGGAGTCCGAATTCAAAGCGACAAGCGACAAGCGACAAGCGACAAGTTAAAAGGTCTTACGTTCGTTCTCACAGGGACTCTACCATCAATGACTCGCGAGGAAGCAAAAGAAAAAATCCGCGCGCAGGGCGGAGAAATTTCCGAATCAGTTTCTAAAAAAACAACGTATGTGGTGGCAGGGGACGAGCCCGGATCAAAAGTGGATAAAGCCAAGCAGTTAGGAGTAAAGACACTTGCAGAAGACGAGTTTTTGAGGCTCTTGACAGGATAGTATTTTCTGCTATAATGGAAGTGTTCTTTTACATTGTAAGGCACTGACGGATTAGCCGCACGCGCGTGCACTCTTAAAATAAGAGCGTGCGCGCGTGCGGCTATGGGAGCCGCTGTTTCCTGCCTGGGGTTATGCCGGTGTAGGCATGACTGGGGGCAGAATGGAGGTTAATCATGGGCGGTGGTATCGCAAGGACGGTTCGGCTCCTCGGCGTGGACCTGCGTAAGCAG
>JBGPMO010000013.1:0-11578 GCA_041487075.1 Minisyncoccia bacterium | reverse complement strand
TATTTCAGTTACGAGCGGGAATGTCGCAAAGATCGTCTATCGGTATCTTGTGAATACGCCCCCGCCTCCGCCACCAGTTAACCCGCCTCCTCCTGTCGCTCCACCGCCCCCGGTTAACCCGCCTCCTCCTGTTGCTCCACCGCCACCTGTTGCGCCTCCTCCACCGGTTACTCCACCACCCCCGGTTGCTCCACCACCCACGAGCGGTGGCGGAGGACCTCCTCCAGTTACTCCTCCTCCTGCATCTGGTGGCGGCGGTTCAGGCAGTGGCAGTGGTTCTGGTGGCGGCGGTTCTTCTGGTAGCTCGTTCTCACCACCTCCCCCTCCACTTGGCGCTGTTCCTGCTCCCACTAATTTGAAAGCCATTTCCATCTCCCATACCGCAGTCCGGCTCTTCTGGGCCAGTGCCTCCGGAGCAGGCATTACGGGCTTCAAGATTGAGCGATCAACCGATGGCATCCATTTTACCGAGCTTCTCGCCACCCTGCCTGCTCATTACTTCTGGTTTAATGACCACAACCTTACGCCAAATACCCTTTACTCTTACCGTATCCGGGCATTTGTTCTTACCACTCCTTCTCCTTATACCGCGCTCGTCTCCGTCCGTACCCTGGCGCTGAACCCCGGGGTTCCCTTTACCACGGGCCTCGCGCTCGGCATTTCAGGCCAGCAAGTGGTTTGGCTCCAAGCTTACTTGGCAGAAAACAAACTTCTCTATCCCGAGGGGCTCACGACCGGCTACTTTGGGAATTTGACCCGGCTCGCAGTCAAACGCTTTCAAGCTAAATATGGCATTTCTCAGCTTGGCATTGTCGGGCCGCTTACCCGAAGTAAATTGAACAGTCTGTATCTCGTGGTGCCGTAGGGGAGCGAGAATGGTGTTTATTTAAACCCGCGGCATTCTGCCGCGGGTTTATGTGCGTTTACGCGATACGGCTACTCTGCTACTATGTAAAGAAAAATTATATGCAGCCATTTACCAAGCACGTATTAAAGAACGGTATGCGAGTCATCTTGGCGCCGCAGAAAGAGAGTGTTGCGACGACCATTCTCGTACTCGTGGAGGCCGGATCAAAATATGAAAAAAAAGAGAATAACGGCCTCTCGCACTTTTTGGAACATATGTGTTTTAAAGGAACCACGAAGCGGCCGAAGGCAATTGATATCGCCGGAGAACTCGATGGCTTAGGCGCAGAATACAATGCGTTCACTTCGCAAGAGTGGACTGGGTATTATGCGAAGGTTCAAGCAAATGATAGGGGTAAGGCGCTCGATATTATTTCTGATCTTTATTTGAATCCAGTATTTAACGCGGCGGAAATAGAAAAAGAAAAAGGAGTGGTGATTGAGGAGTTGAATATGTATGAAGATACGCCACAGCGAAAAGTGCAGGATCTTTTCCTCGAGGTACTCTATGGAGATCAGCCGGCGGGCTGGGACGTCGGCGGCAGAAAAGAGGTTATCCAGAAGTTGGGCCAAGCAGATTTTTTAAAATACCGGAGCGAGCACTATGTCGCACAGGCAACCGCAGTGGTGGTGGCCGGGGCTTTTGAGCCGCAACTATTGATAAGCGATATCGAAAAAATGTTTGCGGCTATCCCCAAAAGCGAGAAGAGCAGTAAAGTGGCGACTGATGATGGGCAGGCAAAACCGCAGACCAAGGTGAAGCACAAGACTTCCGATCAAACCCATTTGGTTATCGGCTGTCGCGCGTTCCGAGCTAACGATCCGCGCCGCTACGCGCTTGATATTCTAACCGACATCTTGGGCGGCGGTATGAGCTCGCGTCTCTTCCAGCGTATCCGTGAACAGATGGGTGCGGCGTACTATGTGCGCGCTGGCGCCGAGCTTCTTTCTGATCATGGCTACTTTGAAGTTTCGGCTGGCGTGGATCACGGCAAGCTTGAGAAAGTGATTACGGCGATTTTGGAAGAACTTACACAAACCGTTCATACCTTAGTGCCGGAACATGAACTTGCCCGAGCGAAAAATCATTTAGCGGGCCGGCTTCTGCTTGGCCTTGAGACTTCTGATGCGATTGCGATGTATTATGGCGGCCAGGAAGTATTGCGGCAGGAGATTGTGACCCCTGCGGAATTGCTGAAGCATATTGAACAAGTTACCGCAAAGGAGGTGCAGGAAGTCGCACAATTTATGTTTCGGGACGAGAAATTAAACCTTGCCCTTATCGGCCCTTATAAAAGTGAGGAAGCCTTTACTTCTCTTTTAAAGTTCGGTTAATATTAACAATGTGACAAAGACATTTCGATGGATGCTGGTGTTTCTGGGAATGGCGTTTCTCATTGCTTTTCTTTTTGTACGCTTCCGAACCGTTCTCACACCGGGAGAAGGGATGCTTGCCGGGTTTATTATTGACTCGAGCGGCCATAAGGTAGTGGGTCTTGATGGGCGTATTAAGATTCTTACGTATCGAGGCGACGAGTGGATCCCGGGAAGTTATGATGGCGCCTCGGGGGGTTACGAGGTAACTGTGCCTGCCGGAGGCGACCCTTGGTTTCTAGTCGCACAAGTGGATGAGAATACGGGTTTCACGAGTTCACAGATTACCCCTTCGATAGCTGTTCCCCAAAAGGGGACGATAAAACAGGATTTGATGCTCCATTTGTATGGAGGAGCACTTGCCGTGAAGGCAATAAGCCCTACCGGCAGTTATCTCGATAATATTCTTTTAAATCTCCGCAATATTTTTTCAGGCGAACTTTTTTCTCATGAAGTAAGTGAAGGGGCGTCGAGTATCTCCGTGCCTACGGGAGTCTACGAAGTGAATGCGTACAGCGCAGACGCTGACGTTATCTCAAGCGGCGCTTCCCAGGTGACGGTTGATTCTGGCAGTCTTGCAAATGTTAATTTGGCGTTTCAGAAGTCGAATACCGCGGTTATGTGCCACATTCTCGGGCCGTCGGGCGGAACTCCGGGAAGTGTCGTGCGTGCCTGGACGGAAAGCGGGGCATATCGGCAGGTAAAGTCTGACAGCAACGGGAATTGCCTCCTGAAGCTCTCAACAGGAGTTCCTTGGCATATCAGTGCTGATGCGGTGATGAATGATCACGTGTATCGGAGCCAAGAAATAGTAACAACGATTTCTGAACCTACGACATCCGTTAATCTTATTCTCGATGTTACTCCTCTCATTCTTCCAAAGGCGGTGAGCCGGACGTTTAAAGGAAATGAGACCGCGACCGTAAGTCTTTCAAATGGCGTTACGTTTTCGCTCCCTTCAGGAGCGGTTCCGAGCGTTTCCTTTACCGCAAGTATTGTGCCTTCAATTGGTTTTTCGCCGGCGTTTTCCATGGTGACGCCAGTATACGATTTAAAAATCTTAACGGAGAACGGACCGATAACAAAACTTGCAAAGTATGGGGTTATCAAAATTCCGTATACAGCTACCGACTTTATTGCTAAAGCGAGCGAATCATTTTTACATACCTTTAGTTTTGATCATCTGACGTCCGTGTGGCGCTCCGACGGAAACTCCGTTGTCTATGGTAATGCAGTCATTAGTCTCACTAATTATCTCGCGGCGTTTGTGGTCGGACATGGCCAAGGGCAGGCGCAAGCCGGCGGCGTTCAATCAACAGAACCGCCTCCTCCCGGATCTCTTTCCTTTAGTCCTCCTCCGCCAGCTCTCGGACCTCCTCCGCCGGTTGCGCCTCCGCCTTCAGCCGCATCATCGTCTTCAGACACAACGCCTCCGGTCATCGGGAGTAACTTGCTCGTGAATGTGAGCGGAACGAGCGCAACCGTTACCTTTACCACCAATGAGCCGTCTTCGAGTGAGGTGAAGGTAGGCGCCTCCACGGTTACGAATCCTAATTTTACCTTGGTGCATTTCGTAGCTTTCACGAATTTACCTGCGAATGTTTCGCTCCCGGGGTTTATTAATGCAAGAGATATTGCGGGGAATGCGGCTCAACAGCTTGCGTTTACCCTTACCACGGGGGCCGTATCCGTAACACCACCAGCAACAGTGAACCCAGCATCAGCCGGCCTAGTGCGTCTTACGCTTCCTTCCTCATTCCCGTCTACATTCCGGTTTGGACGCAGTATCAATGCAGGTACCTCTGGCATCGTTGATGTGTTACGGCTCCAGCAGTTTTTGAACTCACTTTCGTGTTGCAAAGTCGCTATCTCTGGCGCTGGCTCGCCGGGGAATGAAACGCAATTTTATGGCCCACGCACCACCGTTGCCATCCAGAAGTTTCAAGTAACATATTTTAGCACGACGCTTATTGCACTTGGCATTCCGAATGGTGCTCCGAATTTTGGTCCGTTAAGTCGTAAAACCGCGAATGATATTCTGAATGGCGTGAGAGAGCCGTAGCCGCCTCCTTTATGGAACCCAAGCATTTTGACCTCGGCTGGGAATTTCTCTGGAAGCTCTTCTTTATGGTGCTCCTTGCGTGGCTTTTGTATCTTGCACGAGGCGTCATTGTCGCGCTTTTTCTTTCCATTATTATTTCAACTGCATTGAGCCCTGTGGTGACGTTTCTTGAGCGCCGGCGCATCCCCAGGATTTTAGGAGCCATCATCATGTATGTGGCCGGTATTTTGATTATTGGGATCGTGGTGTATGCCTTTATCCCCATCGCTCTTCAAGAACTGACAAGCTTACTCCAATATTCGAGCCAGATAGGCATTCCTGCAATTCGAGATTTGAATATCTCGGCTGTTGTTCAAGTCATCAGTGATAATCTGGCGAAGATTTCCGATTTTTTCTCGGGCAATATTCCTATTGCTGCAATTACCTCGAAACTGTTCGGCGGCGTTACTTTTCTCATCTCGGTTTTTGTCCTTTCGTTTTATCTGACGATCGGCCGGAACGGCGTTCAAAAGCTTCTCCTCGCAATATTGCCGGCGTTATATGAAGCCAAGATACTCCGTATTTACGAACGAGTAAGCGGAAAGATTGGGCGATGGCTCATTGGCCAGCTTTTTTTGAGTCTCATTGTCGGCATCGCAACATTTCTTGGGCTGTGGATCCTCGGCGTCGAATATAGTCTTTTTATCGGGTTGATTGCGGCGATTGCAGAGCTTGTGCCGTATGTCGGGCCGATTTTTACCGGGAGCATCGCCGTACTCATCGGCCTCTCGCATTCAGTAATGCTCGGGGTATATGTCTTTATTGTGTTCGTCATTATCCAGCAGTTGGAAGGTCATTTTCTCATTCCCGCAGTCATGCGATACACTACCTCATTGAACCCTGCGGTTGTGTTAGTTGCACTTTTGATCGGCGGGGAAGTTTTTGGTATGGTCGGCCTTATCTTAGCAGTGCCTGTTGCGGTGCTGTTTCAAGAAATTCTCGAGGATTGGGGGGAGACGAAGCAGCAGCGGCGAGGACTCATGATCTGACCTATAACTTACGATTTATAACCGATAACAAGTCGCAAGTTCTTGCTTGTTAGTTTTGTTATGTTTGATTCCCACTGTCATATACAATTTCCTGCGTTCGATAAAGATCGCGGCGAGGTTATCGATCGCGCACATACGGCAGGGGTGAAGATGATTGCGGTTGGCACCCAACTTTCGACATCAGAGGACGCACTTGCGTTTGCCGAAAAATATCCGGGAGAAATTTGGGCAACGGTCGGGTATCATCCGAATCATCTCTCCGAGGCGTGGCATCACGATAGTAAAGAACAAAAGGTGGCTCTAAGAGAGCGGTTTGATGCCGAGGCATTTAGAAAACTCGCAGCGCATCCGGCAGTCGTAGGGATAGGGGAGTGCGGGTTGGATTATTACAGACTTATAAATAACAACCAACAACTTATAATAAGAGAGAAGAAGATACAAAAGGAAGTTTTTTTGGCGCAGGCAGAAATTGCAAAAGAGGTAGGGAAGCCGCTCATGATTCACTGCAGGCCAAGAAAGGGCACTGATGATGCCTACGAAGATCTCTTGGCGCAATTTTCAATTCTCAATTTCCAATTTCCAAAGATTGTACATTTCTACGTTGGTTCGCCTGCGATGACGAAAAAGTTGATTGATGCCGGTTTTTATTTTACGTTCGGCGGGGTGATTACGTTCCTGCCTCGACTCGCCGAGCGAAGTCGAGTTGAGGCGGGTTCTCGTGGCCAATATGATGAAATTATCAACATAATTCCGCTTGATCGGATTTTGGCGGAGACCGACGCGCCCTATGTCGCGCCCGAGCCGTATCGAGGGAAGAGGAACGAGCCCGGGTATGTCGTAGAGGTAGTGAAGAAACTTGCGGAACTAAAAAAAGTTTCAAATGAAAAGATGGCGGAGCACGTAGAGAAAAACGCGCGAACTGTTTTTTATATTGCATAAAAAAAGACCCGCCTGGTTTATGCAGACGGGTCAGAGGCCGCCTCACGGTTCGATGCTGTGTTTGGGAAACACTTTTTCGAACGGAAACTTTTCCGATCCAATACTTTCGGCGAAACGCCACAGGTTTTGTTGGATCAAGCCGAATATCTTATACTCATCGGAAGTTGATTGCCGTGGGAAGAGGAGAAGCTTGAGTTCGGGATGTTCTTCAGAGAAGGTATCTCTGGTTATTTCGATAAGGCAGATGGGAATTCGTTTTTCACTCGGCCATATGCCCCAGAATTTGCGTCTTTGCACCACTTCGCATACGCAGAACACCAACTCTTGGATTTCCTTGTCATACTGCCAATCACTAAATCTTATTTTTTTCCCGAATTGAATACCGCCGCATACGGGATAGGTGAAGTGTCTTTCGCAGATGCTCGCAATTCTCTCTAAGGTCTCTACGAGGAGACGTTTTCGCTCCGGAGCCCTCCGTTCATAGGTGGTTTGAATCACTATCTCACTCCTTTTTTTGTTGAGATTATTTTGTTTCAAAGAACGAAGATATCGTATCAGGAAATTATCATAAGCGTCAAATTGAGAAAAGCGCTTGAGTGAGATAGAATTTACGAGATGAAGTACGATCACAAGAAAATTGAAAAGAAGTGGCAGAAGCGGTGGCTTCAAGAAAAAGTTTTCGCCGCGAGCGAGAAATCAAAAAAGCCAAAGTTTTACCAATTAGAGACGTTTCCGTATCCTTCGGCCGCCGGCCTCCATGTGGGGCATCCGAAGGGCTATATTGCCGAGGATATTCACGCGCGTTTTATGCGTATGCAAGGGAAGGAAGTGCTCTATACCATGGGCTGGGACGCGTTTGGGCTCCCCACAGAAAACTATGCGATTAAGGTAGGCAAGGCGCCCCAAGAAGTTGCCGAAGAGAACATTAAGAATTTTAAGCGGCAGGTGCAGATGTTTGGTCTTTCCTATGATTGGGATCGCGAAATTAACACTGCCTCTCCTGATTATTACCGCTGGACCCAGTGGCTCTTTATTAAGCTTTGGGAGAAGGGATTAGCATATCGGGCAAAGGCAAAAGTGAATTGGTGCCCGAAAGACCAAACCGTGCTTGCGAATGAACAGGTCATCCAGAAGCAAATCGCAAAGGGCAAATCGCAAGATACGGTGGGGGTATGTGAACGATGCGAAACGCCCGTGGAGCAACGGGAAATGGAGCAGTGGTTTTTGAAAATCACCGACTACGCCGAACGATTGCTTGAGGACTTGAACCTAGTTGACCCCGACGCAAACGAAGAAATTCGTTTGGCCGGGGCAGGTTGGCCCGCGGCGACCATAAAGCGACAAGAAGATTGGATTGGAAAAAGCGAAGGAGCACTAATAAACTTTAAACTTAAAACTTTAAACTTTAAACAAGATTTGGGAGAAATCGAAGTCTTTACCACCCGTCCTGACACGCTTTTCGGAGCGACGTATTTAGTGTTGGCGCCGGAGCATGGGCTTATCGCAAAGTGCAAATCGCAAATCGTAAATTGGGAAGAAGTAGAAAAATATATCGCTCAAGCGAGTCATAAAACCGAATTAATGCGCATGGCGGGCGCGCAAGACCCTCCTTCGCATAAAGCTTCGGAAGGGCAAGGAAAAACCGGCATTGAATTAAAAGGAATCAGAGCTATAAACCCAGCAACGAAAGAAGAAATTCCGATTTGGATCGCGGATTACGTGTTAGGGAGTTATGGCACGGGCGCCATTATGGCAGTGCCAGCGCACGACGAGCGGGACAAGGAATTTGCAGAAAAATTCCATTTGCCGATTGCGGTCAAAACGCTTATCTCTTGGGACGAGGCGTTGAAAATAAGCGGTGGCGTGAAAAAGATTCAATATCGTCTGCGGGATTGGTCAGTGTCGCGTCAGCGGTATTGGGGAGTTCCGATTCCGATGATTCATTGTGATGCCTGCGGTATCAATCCAGTACCGGAAAAGGATTTACCCGTTGAACTGCCAAGGTTAAAAGAATATCGCCCGAAAGGCGTGCCGCCACTTGCAAGTTCGGAGAAGTTTATCAAAGTGAAATGTCCGAAATGTGGCGTTACTGCACGGCGGGATTCTGAAACGCTCGATACGTTTGTTGATTCTTCGTGGTATTACCTCCGCTATACTGATCCGAAAAATGAAAAAGAGCCTTTTGATAAGGCGAAGGCAAAACATTGGCTCCCGGTTGATCTCTATGTGATTGGCGCCGAGCATACCGTACTTCACCTTTTGTATTCACGTTTCATTACTAAATTTTTACAAGACGAAGGATATCTTAGCTTCAGTGAGCCATTTTTAAAGCTTCGTCATGTAGGGTTGATTCAGGGAAGTGACGGGCAGAAGATGTCTAAGAGCCGCGGCAATGTGGTGAATCCGGATGACATCGTTGCCGAGTTCGGCGCGGACGCAGTACGCCTTTACGAAATGTTTATGGGGCCGTTTGAAGATGGCCAGCCGTGGGACCCAAGGGGCGTTATCGGCGCAGAGCGGTTTTTGAAACGCTTTGTGAATTTTGTTTTAGAAGGGATTGAGGCAAAAGCAAAAACGACTCAAAAAGAATCGCTTTCTTTTATTCATAAAACCATTAAAAAAGTAGGGGATGATATTGCCGCATTCAAGTTTAATACGGCGATCTCTGCGCTGATGATTCTTTTGAATGAGATTGGCGTGAAGCCAATCGCGGCGAGCAACCTTGAAGATATCGTGAAACTTATCCATCCTTTTGCACCGCACCTCGGGCAGGAGTTATGGTCACGATTGAAGCACGATACCATGCTCGATTTCGAGCCGTGGCCGGAGTATGATGCGAAATTGATGTATGACGAAACCGTCCAACTCGTGATTCAGGTTAATGGGAAAGTCCGCAATATTGTGATAGCGAGCAAAGGTATTTCGCAAGGAGAAGCCGAAAAACTCGCGCTCGCAAGCGAAAAAGTGAAATCGTTTATAAGCGGAAAGCCGAAAAAAATTATTTTTGTTCCCGGCAGGCTTATTAACTTTGTCATTTAAGAAACGATATGGGGCACATCAAAAGTGTTATTCTTTTGTGTTTGCTGACTGTCGTGCTTCTTTTTAGTTTGTATCACGGCAAAACAGCTTTTAAAGATTTGAATAAAAACGTAGACCTCTGGTCCGCAACTGTGGGGGAGAAATTTTTGAAGCAGTAAAAAATAAAAATGCAGGCTTTTTAAGCTTTTTTACGATTCGTTATTTTTCTATTTTCGTTCCGCAAGCACCACTTTTGCCCCAAACTCTTTTTTCCCGCGGAGCACGCGAAGGTTCAAGATATCGCCCACCTCTCGTTCTTCCAAAAAGTCTTGGATATTCCGGTCGGAGGTAAGTTTTTCGCCGTTACATTCGAGGATAATGTCTTTCTCTTTGAGGCCTGCTTTGTCAGCAGGGGAATCCGGAATAATCGCTTGCGCATGCGGCATTTGCCCTACGATCATTGCGCCCGAATCCACCGAAAGTTTCATCCGGTCTTTCATGCCGGTATCAATCATAACGTAACGGAGCCCCAAGAGGGGCCGGCGGATGCGGCCGTGTTCTTTCAAGTCAAGCAGGTCGCGCTTTACCGCATTGATGGGAATCGCGAAGCCGAGGTTTTGTGCGCCAAAGACGATTGCCGCGTTGATGCCGATGGCTTCGCCTAAAACGTTTACGAGCGGGCCGCCCGAGTTCCCCGGGTTAATCGCGGCATCCGTCTGTATGAGGCCGCGGAGTTCCTGCATGGTTGGCTTTGAGTCCATTTCTGACGCTGCGCGGAGCGATCGTGAAAGTCCGGAGATAATGCCTTTGGAAACGGTATTTTTAAAAAGGCCAAGCGCGTTCCCGATTGCAAGCACGGTTTCGCCAAGGTCTGTTTTTGACGAATCGCCGAGTTTTACAAAGGGAAGATTTCGGCCAGTGATCTTTACGAGAGCGACGTCATCCATAGGGTCACGGGCAAGAATTTGAGCCGCAAATCTTTCTCCGCTGTCGGAAATGACGGTATACTCCGCATCTTTGTCGGCAACGACATGCTTGTTGGTAACGATAATCCCTGAAGGATCAACAATAAATCCTGATCCGCCGCCGATTTTTACCATGCCTTTACGATCCATCATTTCGTCAGGGATTTGCAGGTGGCCGTCATGGAACGGCAGCATGGGCGCGAGGTCAGGAGGAATTTCTTTTTCGATTGATGCAAGACTCTTTGCAATCGCGATAGAGACGACTGCGGGCATTACTTTTCTTACGGTTTCGATAATAGGGGTTCGTTCCATACTGAAAGTATACCATGCATGCCCTCGGGCAATAAAGAGGGCGCAGGGCTTAAAGACCCAAAAGCCCCGCTCCGGCGGGGCTTTTGGGTTCAGAGTAGCAAGAAATTATCTTATTGATTCACATCGTCAGTCATCCGTCCAGTTGCGAAGCTCGTATCTATCGAAGCGCCGCACGCCTTTCGATCAGCCGCAAATCCTTCCCAAGCTGTCTGCCGGCTTTTCTGCCATTCTACGCGGGCACGCATCGTTCCTATACGGAATGCTACGCTTGCCGCAGAAACTCCCGCTGCCCGAGCCCCGGTGTCAGTGAGCACGAGCGCGGCTTTCAGGGCAGTGTTACGGGTTCGATAGTTCGAAATCATTGCCGCGTCAAAGGTCTGGAGTGCGCCTGCAAGCAGGGTATCGCGCGTATCAATGGCGGTGATAAGACATTGGCTGTCTGCAGGGGTCAGACTCTGCAAGCCCTTGAGCGTCATAGTGCCTCCGGGCGTAACTTTGATGCCGGTGACGGTAGGCGGATTAACACGGGTTCCAGTGACGCCGGTACCGCCTCCGTTTCCCGGATAAGGAGATAAGGTTTGCGCCATAGCCGAAAGCCCCACACTGCCGATCAAGGCCACGGTGAATAACGAAGCGATGAATACTTTTTTCATATAATATTGAGGTAAAATCAGTTATGTTCGACCTTTTATTACTATAGTATAACACCTTATATCGAATGTTTGTAATGCGTTTCCGAGCCCTTTGTCCCGATGAACTTAATGTGGTGTTTGTTTGAAAAAGTTAGAACCCATTTTGCGGAGAACCCCCAATGAGGAAGCCAGCCCCGCCACCGCTCGCTCCGCTCGCCACACCACAGAAAAATACTCTTTGCTCTTTTCATTTTGCGCGCGCCGGATTTTTCTTTCTCTTAATGAAAAGAGTATTTTTCTGTGGTGTCTTGCAATGAATTGCAAGGTGGCGGGACTGGCCTC
>JBGPMO010000012.1:0-11609 GCA_041487075.1 Minisyncoccia bacterium | reverse complement strand
CAATATCGTCCAGCAGATTACGGAAATTTCGCGCGGCTTGAAAGGCCTTGCGCGTGAACTGAACGTTCCCGTGCTTGCGGTCTCCCAGCTCTCGCGCGCAGTAGACCAGCGAGAGGTAAAGGTGCCGCGGCTCTCAGATCTTCGGGAGTCAGGATCAATCGAACAAGACGCTGATGTGGTGCTCTTTATTTACCGAAAAGACCGCGACAAAATGAACCTTTCAGCGGACGAAGAAAATGTCGCTGAAATCATCGTTGCGAAACACAGAAACGGCCCGCTCGGCACCATTCGGCTTCGCTTTAATCCGGAACAGGCCAGTTTCCAATCAATTGATACCATGCACGTGTCGCAAGAAACCTAAATAGTAACTAACGATTAGCAGTTAATACTCGTAAGATTCTTATTTTAATGCTATGAATTATTCTCATCACTAGTCGCTAATCGCTAGTGGCTATCCTTATGTTCCCCGATTCCCTTAAACGCTTTGTTGATATTGTCTCTGCGCTCCCTGGCATCGGCCCGCGGCAGGCAACCCGGCTTGCTTTTTATCTTATTCGACACGGCAAAACGAGTATTGCCGATCTTGCCGAGGCCGCAGCGCGCTTAAGCGGCATACATACCTGCGCCCGCTGCTTTTTCCCGTACGAGATGAAACGGGGCATGCAGGCAGGAGAAAATCTCTGTTCCATCTGCGCTGATCCAAAACGCGATCAACTCGCTATCGCTATTGTTGAAAAAGAAACTGATCTCCTCTCGCTTGAAAAATCAAAAAAATGGCGCGGGCGCTATCTGGTTTTAGGAGAACTCGGGAAAGACGGCATGCTCGATACCGAACAGAAACTGCGCTTGAAAAGTCTGACGGGCGCACTCGCGAAAGGATCGGGTCAAGCGAATGAAATTTTGATTGGCTTAAATCCGACTACACTCGGCGATATCGAAGCTGGACTCATTCTTGAAGAGCTAAAGCCATTCGCCAAAAAAATAACCCGCCTTGGCCGCGGACTCCCCACTGGCGGAGAAATTGAATTTGCGGACGAAGAAACGTTAGGAGGGGCGCTTGAAAACCGAAGATAATAAAACAAATCAATCAAAGAATCTCACGATGACATCAATAGACACTTTTAGGAAAAGCGTCTCTCTGGCGCCTTTTTACTTTCTCTTTTCTACCTAATCCCCGTGATCTCCACTTCCGTAAACGGCTGACGATGCCCTTTTTTCTTTCGCTGCCTTGTTTTCGAATGGTATCTAAACACAATCACCTTATCGTGCCTGTCTTGCTTTAAAATCTTGCCCGTCACGACTGCGCCCGAAACCGTTGGCTTCCCGACGCTCACCCGTTCGCCATCCGCGAGCAATAAGACGTTATTAAAACGAACCTCTCCGCCTTCCTCGGTCTCGAGTTTTTCAATCTGTAACCGGTCGCCTTCGGCAACCCGATATTGTTTCCCTCCGGTTTGAATAACGGCGAATTTCATAATGCAGGATTTAATTAACTGAGATGATAACGGCAACTGCAATTAAAATCAAGATAGCAAAAAAAATATTGAAAAATGAAAGAAGATATGCAAACGGGCGTACCCGGGAATAAAACGCGAGTACGAGCGCAACATTAAGGCCCATGACGACAAACGCAGTAACAATAATCTCAAAAATATCGGTAACCGTACCAAAAAAATCAAGGCTGTGGCCACCGGTAAAATGGATAACCAAGAGATGCTGTTCGCCTCCGAACGAACGGATCGCAATGCCTCCGGCAAGCAATAAAGGAATTAAGGCTGCAATAACAGCCCCCCGCAGATAGGGATCTCGAAATAATGGGCTTTGTTTGCTTAATGGTTCGAAAAATTCCATGGATTGCAACGAGTCAGCCTGCCGGGAGGCACATACGAATGCGCGAGTGACATCCGTAGAAATTTGTGCTATCTTTTTCTTCGATGCCGCTTTCGTCTAGTGGCCGAGGACGCTGCCCTCTCACGGCGGAAACACGGGTTCGATTCCCGTAGGCGGCACTGATCGCATTCGTTCAATTACATCTGGCGGATTTCTTGAACCAGCTTTTCAAGGCCGATGGCTCGCGAAGCTTTAATTAAAACCAAATCTCCCCGCTTAATCAAGTCGGGCATCTTAAGGCGAGCGTCGTCCACCGTTTCAAAGCTTATAATATTCCGGCGGCTCATGCCGCGTTGAAGCGCGGCTTCAGCAATAAATTTTGCCCGCGGGCCAACCGTAATTAAAAAATCGAACACTTTGCCGGCAGCACGCCCTACGGCTTCATGCGCCTCTACGGCGTATTTTCCAATCTCAAGCATATCTCCCAACACGCCCACTTTCCGATCAGCCGAAAGTCGCTTCATCGTCTCAATGGCCGCACTCATGGAAAGCGGCGACGCATTATAAGCATCATCAATAATGGAAACTCCTTTGATTCCTTGGATGAGTTTCTGCCGATGCGCCGGCGCCTCATAATAAGCAAGCGCTTCTGCAATTCTTACTAAATGGATTCCAAAAACAATGCCGACCGCAGCAGCAGCAGCCGCGGCATAGGCCACTCCTTTGCCGAAACAGCCATCAATACGCACGGGGACAAAACTTCCCCCATATTCAAGTTTAAATGAAAGCCCCGCCGGCCGGCCGTGTTCTACACGTTCTTCAAAATTTGCAATCTGCATCTCTGCTTCCTCGCCGAAACCAAAGGTCAGCACATGGGCCCGTGTCATTTCCCGCATCTTCGAAACTGCCTCATCGTCGGCATTCAAAATAGCAAACCCGGTCGCAGGAAGATTTTCAGGAAGACGCCGCTTCTCCCGCGCTACGGCAGCAGGACTTTCATAAAATTCAACGTGGACCGGAATATCGCCGACCGCTGTCACGACCCCGATTTGCGGACGCGCAATCTCCATAAGGCGTTTTAAGTCACCCGGCCGGTCAGCGCCGTATTCAAGCACGAGTATCTCCGGGTAACGCGATTTCGGTAGAAAGAAAAACTGGGTCATGCCGCGCGTAAGCACGCGAAGCCAAAACCATAGTTTGAGAATGCGCCGGCCGCCGGGAGGCGACTCTTTACTCACTAATTTTAAATCTGTTTCTCGCCATTCGCCAATAATGGCAAGCGGGACTCCGAATTCATTGTTATGGCTTTCGCTCGAAGCTCTGACGCGGCGCTGGCTCCGAAGCACCGTTGCAATCGCCGCCTTCGTCGAAGTTTTTCCCACACTTCCGGTTACGGCAACAACGCCCGGAGAAAACTTTTGAATTGTAAGTCTCGCAATCACGCGAAGCGCCCATGCAAGATACCGATGTTTCAGAGGTTCCATAGCATCAATAATAATCTACTGCGATGGTTGAAGATTGTCCGGCGGCACATGATAATAATTCAGGATAAATTGCGCAAGCTCGCGAAACGCGGGGACAACGGTGGCTCCTGCAAGGGGCGGGCCGTCTGGCCGGTCAAGTTTAAAAAGAATGGTAAAACGCGGATGGGATGCTGGCGCAAAACCGACATACGTATGGATAAACGTATTGGTATAACCCCCATTTTTGAAATCCGGAATCTGGGCAGTGCCGGTTTTCCCTGCAACGTGGAAACCTGCGATCTTTGCGACCCCTGCCTTCTCTACTGCTGACAGCATCATAGAAGTCACTGCCTCTGCGGTCGCAGCACTCACGACCGGCTTCCCTGCCTCCGGCACCGCATCTTAACGGATATACGGCTCCATAAGGACTCCGCCATTCGCAATCGCGGAGATTGCGGCGATAAGGCGTAGCGGCGTCATCGCAATGCCTTGCCCGAAAGAAGCAGTTGCAAAATTAATATCCCGGCGAACGCCGGTAAGGCTCTTCAAATTTCCTCGCACCTCACCCGGAAGTTCGATGCCGGTTTTCTCCCCGATACCGAATGCCCGAACATATTGCAAGAACGTATCGTGGCCCATCGTGCGTTCCGCGAACGCGGAACCCAGGTTCACAGAATTTTCGATAACTTCGCGCATGGTAATTGTGCCGTAAGCTTTTTTCGCATAGTTTGAAATCGTTTTCCCATTCAACGTCAAAGAACCGGTATCAACAAAAGTCGTCTCTGGAGTAATCTTGCCCGCATCAATGCCCGCGGCCATAGTAATGACTTTAAATACCGACCCTGGCTCATAGACCGTCTGGACTGCAGAATTCAAAAAAGTCCCAACGTCTGATTTCGCATATGCATTGGGGTCGAAACTCGGAGCATTCGCGAGTGCGAGAATTTTTCCGGTGGTCGGCTCTTCGACAATCACCGTTCCGCCGGTCGCCTTGGTATCAGTAACCAACTTTTCTAAAAGATCCTCTGCTTCGCCCTCAATGTCCCGATCAATCGTAAGAAGAATATCACTGCCATCTTGAGGGGTCTGGAGCTGATCGCCTTTTGCGCTCCCCGGAGTGCCGCCGAGTTCATGCTCAAAAAATGACTCAACGCCATAGCGGCCGCGCTCACCACTGCCGTCATCAGAGAGACCAACAAATCCGAGCACATGGGCGGCGAGGGTGCCGAATGGATAGAACCGATATGCATGATGGTCTGTGTAAATTCCCGGAAGTCCCGCGTCGCGAATGCGAGCTTCTTCTTCGGGGTTAATTTTTACTTTCAAAAGTTCATAGGTGTCGTTCAGTTTCTGCAGACGATTCCGCAGCGTTGCTTCAGGAAGGTTTAAAATTGATGAAAGTATATTCGCGGTATGAGACGGATTCTCTACTTGATTCGGAGAAGCAAAAACAATCGGATAATCCTTCATGAGTGCCGCTGGCACCTGATTGCCGTTTCGATCACTAAAATAAATAGAGCCTCGGCGAGCTTCGAGAACTCCGCTCGCTTCGGCACGCGCTGAGGCGCGAGCGGCATAGAGCGTCCCTTTTTCAATCTGAAGCCGGTACAAATTGCATGCGAGAGCGATAAAACTAAGTGAAAAAATCGAAAGTAAAGTCAGCGAACGCCACTTCATAAATTCGTTGCTATGGCTCCGGATTCAACCATAATAAATTCAGGATTGCGATCGAAAATAAGCGCCGATTTTTCAAGCATATCCTTTGCTTTACGCGCATCAAGAAGCGCATACGTGCGATTCTTGAATTCGGCATTCTCTACCTCTAGTGTGGCCAGGGCTTGCTCCTTATCGGCAAGGCGATGACGCAAATCAACGACGTTATTATAAAGAAGCACGGCGCCCAGCGCCCCGGTAAAAAGCAGGAGAAAGAATACGCCAATCATGAACCGTGTAGTCCCTCGCCTTCGATTTGGCTGAATGATAGTCATAGGACAACGGCGACACGAAGCTTTGCAGACCTTGCACGAGGGTTATCAGTAATTTCCTGCTCTTGAGGTGTGAGTGGTTTTTTAGTAATCACCTTCAATTGCCCGGCCGCTTCTTGTTTCCGAAACGCCTGTTTGACGATGCGATCTTCTGTAGAATGGAATGAAACAATCGCCGCCTTTCCTCCCGGCCGGAGCACCGTAGGAAGAGCCTCGAGAATGCGCGCAAGATTTTCGAGTTCCTTATTCGCATAGATACGAAGTGCGAGAAAGGTACGCGTCGCCGGATGAATGCGGCCGCGCTCATAATGTTTCGGCGTTGCGGAAACCACGACACGCGCAAGCTCGCCGGAAGTCTCGATAGCGCGTTCACGATTCCGTTTCGTAATCGCCGTTGCGATACGCCGCGCATATCGTTCGCCTCCGAGATTTTTAATAATCTCTGAAAGTTCTTCGGCCGATAGGCGCTTCAAGATTTCTCTGACCGGCTCGGACTCATCGCTATACGTCATTAAGAGCGGCTCGTCGCGACTGAAGCTAAACCCGCGCCCTGAATCTTCAAGCTGGTTGGAAGAAAATCCAAGATCAAGCACGAGCGCATCTGCCCGAGGGAGACCCTCGCGCCGAAGCATCTGCGGCAATTCCGCAAAATTACCTTCGGCAACCACAATGCGAAGTCCCGAACGCTCATATATTTTTAATTCAGTCCGAAGCCGGCGCACCATCTCGGCATCCCAATCAAGCGCAAGAAAGGTCCCAACAGTTCCTAGGCGCGCAAGTATGGCCCGCGTATACCCGCCGCCATCCGCTGTGCCATCAATGACAAATGCTCCCGGGCGAGGATTGAGCAGTGAAAGAATTTCGGTCATAAGAACTGGGATGTGAGGCATAGACGATAAACTAAAAACTGATAACTGAAGATTTGTTATTGCAGTTGGGAGTTCCATAACGGTTGTGAGTCATCAGTTATAAGATATCGGTTATATGCCGAGCTCCCCCATCTTCTCCGCGATTTCGTCTGAGGCGGATTCGGTCTTTGCTTTGTACGCACGCCAACTATCTTCGTTCCAAATCTCCATGCGGTTATAGAGTCCGGTAATGATCGCTTGCTTCTTTAAATCCGCGTATTCGCGAAGGTAATCAGGAATTAAGATTCTTCCCTGGGTATCAATCTCTGCGTCCGCCGCACCCGAGAGCATGAGCCGCACGAACGCGCGCGAGTTCGCCTGCGCGAGCGGGAGCGCAATCAATTTTTTCGCAAGTGTTTCCCATTCATTCTTTGAGAAAACAAAAAGGCACCGATCAAGGCCCCGTGTGACGATCGCACCGCCGGCTAAATCCTTTCGGAATTTCGCGGGGAGCGCCATGCGTCCTTTTGCATCCAGACTGTGTTTAAATTCTCCGATAAACATGCGAAGTTTGTTTACGAGTGAAGCGAGTAATGACAAACGAGCACCGAGCACATAAATTTATTTCGATAAGTTATATTGCAATCTTTCCTTGAGTCGACGGATGGCTTGCCCGCGCTGCTTCAACTTTTGTTCTCGATCACGCGCATCGCGCTCGTCACGATAGGCTTCGTAATAAATGAGTTGTGGATTTTTCTCGTGATGCTCTTTGAGGCGCCGGCGCAAATCGCTGGTATAACCAACGTACGATCCTTGTAACGTGGCAGTTTTTAGAAAATAGACGTAGTGCATAAATTTATGTGCTCGGTAGTGGATTTTTCTGCTCGCTTCGCTTGCAGAAAATCTCACTATCCCCAGATTTGACCCTTATCCCCATACTTATCCACAATTCCCCACTTCTCATCAATTTTATGCCACCGCTCCCTCACCGTCAAATACGACAAAACATTCTTTTTATCTCCATCGCAAACAAAAAAGCCCTGAAAATGGGCGTTTTAAAATTCAAAAAGTGAAAATTATCCACAAGCTATGCACAGGAAGGAAAATGGGCGGTTCGTGCATTCGCACGAACCGCCCATCTGTCGAGAGTCTCAACGCTCACCGAGAAACACTGAAGAACTGCTCGAACATGGCGTCTCCGAAAGCTTCCTTCAGCTTCCCGAGCTTCACGGGGTCGCTTCCGACCTCGCGAAGAATCCTCTCCGTGCCCAGGTACCGCACGACGTTCGTGAGATAGTCGGTTCCTGGAATCATGAGTTCGCTCCGGTGCTTGCCGATCCAATCAGCTTCTGCTCCAGTGAGCTTCACGGGAATCTCCTCGAGAAGAGAACGTACGTTCGCCTTTTCCTCGTCGCTGAAACGCTTCGCTTCAGGGGATCGAATGAAGGCGCCGTACGGAGTGTCCTCGGGGTATTCACAACACGTGAGCTCGTAGGAGAGCCGTGCGACTTCTGCCTTGAGTTTGGCGATCTCGGCAGTCGAGTCAGGAGGAAGAATCATCGCATCCTCGCCGCTTGCGATGGCCCGTGGAGGCACTTCGCTAAGTGGAGAAGGAAGAATGATCTCCCGCATGACTTCGAGTCTCGGAGATTGCGACTCCTCGATCGAAACCCGAGTGCTCGCCGCCTCGAGAGGCGGCGAGAGAGCAACAGCTTCCTGTGGGGTTCGGGAAGGAGCGTTCAGAATGAGCGCGACAACCGAGAAGTAGGAGATGCCGACGAGGGCGTAAAGGAATGTTCGTTGCATGGGATCATCAGGGGTTGAACGTGTTCCCCTCCTCCCGCGGTGTGTAGCTTCCGATCACCACTTCTGCTCCGCCCGATCCAGTCTTCACCACGTAGATGGTGTGGTCACGAGTGTACTGGGCATCGTTCGGGTTCGGCGTTGCAGTATTCTTCACATGCACGCCGCTCTGGCTGCCGAGCTTGACCTTGCCACCCGTGCCTTCGGTGCGGAACGACGGCGGGTCATCCGGCGGCGCTTCGCCAACGTGGCTCCCGGCAGTCGCCTTGCCGCCTCTCTCGAGGCCGGTCACGCTGCCCTTGAAGCCAGAATTCAAAGTGGCATTGGGAGCAGCAATGCTCGCATTGCCATTGCTGTTCGCGGCGTTGTTGACGGTGAGGTTGCCGCCAGAACCGCTCTCGCCCGGCGGAATCACGTTCGTCGGCCCACCGGCAATCGCCTGCGCGGGTGTGGAGAGGGAGAGACCCATCGCGACGAGCGCGATGATTGCGAAGAAAAGCTGGTAGAAAGACTTCATGAGAGAAGTTTCCTTTTCTGAAGTGAGAGGGAGGTTACTCCTCGGCAACTGAAACAGGATATTCAATTGTCGAGGAACGAAAGAACGTATCAAGAAACTACAAAACTACGAGAGCTTTGTCAATGGCGAATAAAAAAAGACGCCTGCGGAGCCATGGTTGGGTACGGCTCTGCTGGCGTCGGTGAACCCCTTCTAGTGAAGCGATGATCCGCTCCCCACTAGAGGTCGCTCTCTTGTGGGAGCTCTTTCTGTTTCTTCTGCCGTGGCTCGCTTTTCGGTTTCTTGCGGCGCGCGAGCCTTTCCCCGAAGGCCGCCTGGTCGCGTGGGGAGAACGTCATCACGATCTCGCCGTCACATTCGACACAGTAATACCGTTGTCGAAAGTAACGCTCCTTCCCACAACCAGGAACGACAGCCGTTTCTTCTTTCGTACTCGTAAGGTACGGCACGTACTTGTCGCACTTCGGGCAATACTTCCGTTCGCTGTCGAAATCCGTCCCGTCCATCAAGCCCTTCCTTTCAACTCTTCCTTCAGGATAGAAATGCAGGATAGAAGTGGTATCGTCTCCACTTTCAGAAATTGAAAACGACAACGGCAATAATATCGCCAAAACCGGCATACAGTCAAATAGATGGCGGTGCGCCTTGTTGGAATCGGACCAACAGCCTCTGTCGTGTGAGGACAGCGCTCTACCATTGAGCTAAAGGCGCAAATAGGTATCGAATCGTCCTGTCTGCCGACAAGCAAGTCCACCAAGCCGACGCTTCAAAGAAACGATAAACGAAAAAGGCGCCTTCTTCAAGCGTCCTTCTCGTGCCTTAGACTTTCTACGTTCTACTTTCTACTTTATTTCTACAATTCCGACGCTCCGGTCGGAGCCCCGACTGAAACGTCGGGGCCGCTTATTTGATTTCTATACTAGCCCCTGCCCCTTCAAGCTTTTTCTTTAACTCTTCCGCCTCCTCTTTCTTCAAGCCGGCTTTTGCAATCTTGGGCGTGCCCTCGGTCATATCTTTCGCTTCTTTCAAGCCAAGGCCGAGCGCCTCACGAAGCACCTTAATGACCTGAATCTTCTGTCCGCCGCCTTCTTTAATCACCACGTCGAAGCTAGTCTTTTCCTCGACTTCAGCTCCTGCCCCACCACCCGCTGCCGGAGCCGCCATCGCAGCCGCAGAAACTCCAAACTTTTCTTCAAGCGCTTTCACGAGCTCCGCAAGCTCGGTAACTTTCATGCCTTCAATTTTTGTAATAATGTCAGAAAATTTATGTTCCATAAATTTTAACTTTAAACTTATAACTGATAACTAAAAAAAACAGTTATTGTGCTCGACCATTTTAACTTCCTGAAGCTGCTGGCTCTTGTGGAGCCGAAGTCGCCGCAGGTGTTTTCTTGCTCAACTGATCAATCACAAACATAAACTGCCGAATCGGCGTCAAGAGCATACTCACAAGTTGCCCCAAAAGCACTTCGCGGCTCGGGAGCTTTGCGATCGCGATGAACTGCTCTCCTGTCAAAAACGTTTTTCCGAGAAGGTCATATACGCCTAACACTTTAAACTCTTTCTTTTCTTTTGCGAGCTCTTTCGAAAATTTATAGATCGGCGCTGCTGCCGAGGTAAGATCGCCGGGGATAAAAACCACACCAACCTGCGCCTCAAACTGCGTAGGGTCAAAATTAATCCCCTGCTCCTTGAATGCGATCTTCAAGAGCCGCTTCTTCAAAACCTTAAACGTGGCGCCGGCTTCCTTGATCCCCTTTTTCAATCGTTTTACTGCCTCAATATTCACGCCGGTAAAATCGGCGAATACAACTGTTTGCGACGCCTGCAAAAGCTTTTTGCCTTGCTCTAACTCCTTACCTTTTTGAAGCTTACTCTTCATATTTTTATACTATTGGCTAGTGGCTAAAACCCTAGTGGCTAAAATAAAACCGCGGTTTCCCGCAGACAGTAAAAGCAAATAATGCTTTCCTCAACGAGACTTATACCCTTTTCTCTGGGTTGCTCGAGCCGACGCCTTTTGGGATCGGCTCTCCGACTGGAACGTCGGAGTGATCTACGGAATGAGAGACAGTATAGCAGATGAAAGGATGGCGTCAAGCGCCGCTCGCACCAAACCATTGATTGCCATTGTCTCACCATATTCTCATGTTCTCAAGAACATTGGAATAAGCCCCGCTAACCTTTTCAATTTTTCCGTATTCCCGTGACCCAAAAGCCCGCAATAGGATGCGATCGTTTCTCGCGAAGATGAAATTTGCAACCGCCGCATCATGCGCCGCCGGGTTGCTCTCCGAAGCACACGATGATCGGGAAAATGAATCCAACCGAGGAAATCAACACCGGAGGCAACGGTTTTGATTAACACTTTCTTTGGATGAAGCTCGAGGCGTAGTTTTTTAAAGAGAAACTCGCGGATTTGTGGGATTAATGCTTCAAGCCATGCGCGGTTCTCCGAAAAAATCACAAAGTCGTCACCATAGCGGATGTAATGCTTTGCTTTGAGCCGGTGCTTTGAGAATTGATCCAATTCATTCAGATATATATTGCAGAAAAGCTGTGAGGTGAGGTTACCGAGAGGAAGCCCTGCCTGCCGACAGGCAGGCCCTTTGCCCGGAGCAGCAGAAAAGCTTCCGATGACTACTCGGAGTAACGCCATGATCCGTGAATCGGAAATGTATTTCCCAAGAATGGCGATGAGGGCGGTATGATCAATAGAGGAAAAAAATTGTCGTATATCACATTTCAGTACCCAGCACGTTTTCGTATGGTTCTTGCTCACGCGAAACGCGAATGCGCGGAACCGCTTCATGGCGCGGTGTACGCCCTTTCCAATGCGACAGGAATATGCGTCGGCAATAAAGGTACGATCGAAAAAGGGATAAAGACCTCGATAAATTGCGTGGTGGAGCACGCGGTCCCGGACGGACGCTTTGTGAATGCGGCGCGGCTTCGGGTCGTTGATCGAAAACGCCTGATACGGGCCATGGCGATACCTCCCGTTCACTAATTCCTCGTAAAGCGATAGAATGTGGTCAAAGAGCCGTAGGCTGAATGCCTGCACGTCCGGCTTCCCGCGCTTTCCGCGCGCGAATTCCTGCCAGGCGAGCAGTAAATTTTCAACTGAAACAATATCCCCAAAAGCATGATCGAAAACCTTCCT
>JBGPMO010000011.1:0-11631 GCA_041487075.1 Minisyncoccia bacterium | reverse complement strand
CAAAGAAACCGCCGCCTTTTCCTTTGCCAACGGTGATGGTGGCAACTGACGTTCCCGATTGCGAGGCAAGAGCGGCATCGCGGTAGGTAACGAGTGCATTAATCGCGAGGGAGTGTCCGACGGGCGCGTCATCATCAACTTTTAATTGTAAGGTGATGGCATTGTCGAGAGTCGCCTCAAGGACGCCGAGTGAGAAGCGGATTATATTCCCGCGTTCAGAGAGTGTTCCCAGATCAGCAGAAACAAAGGTTAATCCTTTCGGCAGGGTAATGCGGGCGATGAGGTTTGAAAGGACATGGACCGCATCGTTATTTTCGTAATCAAGCGTGTAGGTGAATGCTTCACCGACTCCCGGCTCATTCTTGTCAAGAGAAGGAGTTAATACCAATGAAGGCGGGATGGCGCGTATTTCGCTGTTATGAGAGGACGGAGGTGGAGCGACGGGCGGAGGAGTAACAGGCGGAGGAGCGATAATCGTTCCGAGCGTCGTGAAGCTCACGATTGATCCGTAACTCGTGCTGTAGCTGTTCGTTGCCACGGCGCGGTAATAGTAAGTGGTTTGTGCAGAGAGTGAGCCAAGAGTAAAGGTATATTGCTCGGGGGAGGTATCTGCACCGAGGTATTGTTCGTTCGTTGTCTGCCCGAGCGATGGGGCGAACCCCCATTCAAACCAACCCCTCGTCTGAGTGTTGTTCGGGGTTACGAGGCCCCGAAGCGTTACATAATTTTGTAAGACGATTGATGGGGAAAGGGTAGAGACGGTTGGCGAGTTGCCGTACGGGTATCCGTAGTACCCTCCGTATCCTTGGGCGGTAAAGTTAAAGATAGATCCGTAGCTCGTTCCAAAGGCATTTTGCGCTACCGCCCGAAAGTAGTAAATGTTGTTCGGCTGCAGCGAGGAAATCGTACTCGAGAAGCTTAAGCTTCCATAATTTGACCCAAGAGATTGGTAGCTCGTGGTGTTTTCGAAAGATGTAGTGCGCCCCCATTCAAACCACACGGTGGTGTAATTGCCGTTCGGGTTCACACTGCCGTTTAAGACGGCAGAATTAAGGTTTGCCGATGCGGTATTCGTGACTACGAAAGGAGCCCCAATGTTTCCTCCTCCACCGTATCCACCGTAGTTACCTGCGGTAAAGCTCAAGATTGTTCCTTGGACTGTCCCGAAATTATTTTGTCCCACGGCACGGAAATAATAGATGGCATTTTGCGAAAGATTATTGAGAATAAAAGAGAAGTTGGTGTTTGAAGATCCGTTTCCGACTGACTGGGATTGAGTGTTATTCCCCAATGACTGGGTTGAACCCCATTCAAACCATACAGTCGCCATAGTCCCATTCGGATCTACCGAGCCGTTTAAAATAGCGGAAGATTGGTTAATGCCAGTTGCGCTCTCAGTAACAATGATTGGCGCGGAATCGGAAGAGCCGCCGTTCAAAGTCGCAAAGCTCGTCATACTTCCCACCGCTGTTCCAAAGTTATTCCGCGCTACTACCCGGACATAATAGGTGGTGTTGGATTGGAGAAAGTTTAAAGATTGGAATAAGGCGATATCTACGGTGTCGCTTCCGATAAACTGGTGCAATGTTGAGATGCCAAGCGATTGACTGGTGCCCCATTCAAACCAACTTTCAGTTAAGTTTCCATTAGGGTTTACCATTACGTTTATGGTCGCAAAGGTTGCTCCGACTGAAGACACGGAGAGTGTCGTGACAATAGGTTCACCGGAGGCATAGGCAAGAGGGGTAAAAATCCCCGTAAGAAGAAAAAATCCGAGAGCCACAAACAATAATTTATTTTTGCTTATCTGTTTCATAAGAGAGTTATTTCCGGCTTATTTTCAGCAGTAAAGTTAACGTGGTTATTCTATATTAAAGCGATTTATAAGTCAAGTAGTGGCTAGTCAGCAAAGGATTTGACTTTTTGTAACAGGGTGCTATACTGTGTTTAGCCCTTCCTTATACGGAGGCGGAGGAGAAAGGATTTGAGGTGAAGCGAGAAAAGTTTCTTTACAGCGGGACCATTGCTCGTGGCGAAGAATGCTACCGGCGGAAAACTGAGGCGGTTTCTGCTAAGCAGGCAAGAAACAATCTTCGTCATAGAGCGTATACGGAATTCGGGTGGAAGCTTTCTGATGATTCTGTAGGCGTTTCGCTTTCCGAGTCGCCCCAGAGAATTGAGAGGCGTCCTACTACCGCATCTCAAGAAGTCCAACACGAGCTCTATCATCGGTAGGGCTCGTTTTTTAATTTCGATTTTTGAGATAACCAAAAACCCGCGCCGAGGCGCGAGTTTTTGCTCATCTGACTTAGTCGTTACTGCGTCTCTGCGTGCGGTGCGGCAAGACTCTTAAATGTTGCCATCACAGGATTCCCGTCAGCATCTTTCAGCGGAGCATCAGCTTTATAATTAAAGCCCGGATCACCGTCATCTTCACCGTGGAGCATAACGTAGTTAGTGTGTCCTTCAAGAGTCTCGCGGAGCAGCGGCACGGCAAAATCTTTCGTGGTGCCAGCACCAATCTTCCGAGCGCCTAAAATATTGCCCGGTTTTCCTTCACGGTCTTCATGGATTGCTACCCATCCCTCTCGTTCAATCGTGATAGATTGGACGGTTACGACCTTGCCCGGCGTCTGATCGAGGACCGTGACCGCATTTTTTGCCCCAAGCGTATCCACTACCGCGGCCTTTGTCGCATCACTGCCGTTCTCGTTAGGGGTCAGCGTTCCTCCGCCGTTCCCGCTAAAGAGGATCCACGCCACAAGGAAACCCACCACAAAGGAAACGCCGCCGGTAACATAGGGCTTCCGATTCATATTCCGAGGCGCATTTTGTTCTTGTTCCATAATAATAAGGTGAGAGTTTTAGTTTGTTTTCCGACCTTGCCGCCCTAACTGCCCCTTTTGGCGGATTAGGGAGAGTATATATAAAAAAAGCCCCTCTGGGAAGGCATTACAAAAGCGGTTTAGAAAAGAAAAACCCCGGGAAGTGAGAATCATCTCTTTCCGGGAGCAAAGACGAGAAGTGTCTCTGAAAGAGCCCGGTCACCGAAGGCGACCCGACGTAGGTTACGAAAACGTATGTAATTGTAAAGAACTCCAAACGGTTGTACTGCCTTTCTCGTTAGATGTCATCATAATCAGCGCGAATGAGTGACTGGATGAAGCGCGTATGTCGGGAATTTGCCGATTGCTCGAGTGTGCGCGTTTGCACACGAGCACGACGTACGGTTCTTCTCATTATAATATTCGTCTGAACTTATGTTTATAATGTGCGAGCAGTCTCGACCACTACTGCCCATCACTATTATTAACGCTTGCGGGACAAAAAGGTTTCAGAGAGTTCGATACGACTGTCTCCGAGGCGTTCTCCTAAGGCTTTGCGGGCCCGGAAGAGAAGGATTTTCACAGCGTTTTCGCTTCGATGCATTGCTTTTGCGATGTGTTTGATTTTCATATCATCCTTATATTTCAACGTGAGCACTCTTTGCTCGGTTTCGGGCAATTCCTGAATTTTTGCCCAGATCTTTTCTTGATCAAAGCGGCTTTCGATCGTGGCCACGAGTTCGGTATCAATGGGCAAGTCCGGAAGTTCTGCCATAGGGATAGGCTGTTTTTTCCGGTAGTAGCTTGTGAGAAGGTTTTTTGCGATGCGGAGAAGATAGGCAAGCGCATAGGCAGATTTTTTTTTGAGCTTTGGCACATGCACCCAGGCGCGCAGAAATGTTTCTTGTAGGAGATCCTCGGCAATGTCTCGGCTTTTGCCCACGCGTTGGTACAAATAGCGGTAAACCGGCTTTACATAGCGGCCATGGATATGCTCAAACAGGCTTTGATTACTGCGTTTTTCGTTTTTGGATTGTTCCGGCATCATAACCTCTACTTGATATAACTGATCGAGGGCAATAAATATAACGCGTATCACATAAACACCCTTGCCTCGGCCAAGGGTAGGTGATGCTATATGGGTGATTTTATCTAGAACTCAAGTTTTGCGCGGAGGTTTCCTTGAAAATCAGTATGGGTGCTTCCCGATGTATTTTCACCATCTGATTCTTTATTATCGGCCGGCGCTGATTTCCCCGGCAGATCTTTTTTCATTTTAATCGGTGCGCCTGCGGTTGCCTCGATGCCAGTCTTAGTAAGGAATTGTGCCTGTTTAGCTTCTTGGATTGCGTCCTCGAAGAGCACGAATGCATCAGCATAGGCATGTGCGTTCAGTTGTGTTTCTCCTTTTATAAAAGAGTCGTTTGCCATATGAAGGCGTACCCTCGCTTCGGCAGTGGTTTCGGTGCCGAATTTCGCCTCTGCTTTTTGGATATATTGCTCGGCTTTTTTAATAGCGGTTGCGGCAGTGCGCATTTTGCTTTCTGCAGATGTTTGTATATTGGGCTCGTTTTCGGCCTCTGTTTTGAGTTTCCCGTTGAGTTCGGTGCGGAGGCGTTCTGCGCGCGAGTGGATCTCGGAGGCAGTATCCTGTGCGTTAGTGGTAGTGGCAACAGAAGTCGTCGCTTCACGAGCGGCGCTCGGTTCTACTTTTGGCTTCAATGCATCAAGAATGCGGCTATGGACGTCGATTGAGTTTTCAAAATTAGACGCAACCTCGCTTGCATCACCGATGTTTTTTTCATCTTCGAATTTTTGAATGCGATTTGCCACGCTCTTCACATGCACATCAAAATTCTCTTCTATTTTTTGTTTAATGTCGGGAGTAAGCTCATTTTTTGCCGCGAGTTTCTCCGCTTCTCCCAGCCGTTTTATGGCGAGTTCTGTTTCGAGGTTGGCCCGGTGCTTGGCGTCAACCGTAAGACTCGCATGAATTGTTTCTCCTGCAATTTTTATCGGGTAGAGAACGTCGCCGGGGAGCGCCTGTTGCGATCCAAAGGCAATTCCGCCGCCGAAGAGTATGGCAAGGACGAGCGCGAAAGCTAAGGGTCTCGGTGAAAACAGGGCAGGTATAAATCGGTTTTGCATTGCCGTTACTCCCTGCGGTTTTTCGCGGCGTAAAGTAGCCGGCTCTCGGAGAGCGTAGTGGGTTATAAAGCGAGAGAGGTTATTCTGGATTCGAGTTTGTTCATCCGGCGTTAACGCAATCTGCTTTATGATGCGAATAAAACTTTCGAAATTAATCATGGGGCAATAGGTTACGGAGTTTTTTCAAACCGCGGTGTATATGAACCGAAACGACATTTTCGGTCTCCCCAGTAATCTCGGCAATTTCTTTTGGAGAGAGTTCATTCACATAGCGCATGATGATGGCGTCACGGTAAGGAGCCTCGAGCTTTTCTAAGATTTTGAACACCTCTTTCCCCGCGATCACGTTTTCGAGGCGCGGCGTTTCGTCAGCCGCAGGGTCAAACCCGTATTCTTCATTCAAGGCATCAAGAGAACTCTCTTTGCGGCGCCGCACATGGTCAATAATCAGATTGGTGGCCGTGCGATAGAGAAATGCCTTGAGGTTTTGAATTTCATGTCCTGAGGCGAGATATTCCCACGTTTTCATAAAGGTTTCCTGCATAAGCTCTTTGGCCCGTTCGCGGTTCCAAATACTAAGATAGCAGTGCCGGAAAATAGCATCTGCGTTCGCATCATATGCGCGGAAGAATGCTTCATGGTTAGTCAAGTTTTCCATATACTATGACGGAAACTGCCGAAAACCCTTTCAGAGTAGTGAAAAAAGGCATGGATTTCAACTACTGCGATTGCTGAAAAGAGTATTTTATCTTAAAAAGCTTATCTGCTCTACCCGGGGCATCCTCTGATCGTAATAAAGAAGCGTGCGGCGGAGGAGCTTGTTTTTCCGATAAAACAAGCGTAGAATTTTTTCCTACGCTATCGCAATATTAAATACCCATGAGTCTTTCGGCAAAGACAAAAATCGAGCACGAGCTTTCGCAAAAGGATAACTTTTCGATTGTTAATATCGTAGACACGGTCATCGAGCACGCGCACGATCTCCGCGCTTCCGATATTCATCTTGATGCGAATGAAGGCGATACCCAGGTCCGGTTCCGCATCGACGGGATGCTTCAGGATATGCATGTGTTTCCGAGAAACATTTACCCGGAGGTAGTCTCGCGGATTAAAGTGCTTGCCGCGCTTCGCACGGACGAACACCAAGCGCCCCAGGACGGCCGGTTTCGGAGCACGGTCGCCGGCGCTCCCGTGGATGTTCGTGTTTCAGTGGTGCCCGCGTACCACGGCGAGAATGTCGTTCTGCGACTTCTCGCAGATCGGCTGGAGGAATTCACGCTTTCTTCTTTGGGGTTAAGTAAAGAAAATCAGAAAAATATTCTCCGTGCGATACGGAATCCTCACGGTATGGTGCTCGTAACCGGGCCCACCGGCTCGGGGAAGACAACAACGCTCTACACGATGCTGAAGCTTTTGAATCGGAAAGATGTTTCGATTGTTACGATTGAGGACCCGATTGAATACGCGATCAGTGATGTCAAGCAGATTCAAGTGAATGCGCGAGCCGGGCTCACGTTTGCAAACGGCCTCCGCTCGATTCTCCGGCAGGATCCGAACATTATTATGGTAGGAGAAATTCGCGACACGGAAACGGCAACAATCGCGGTAAACACGGCTCTTACTGGCCATCTTTTGCTTTCAACGCTTCACACGAATGATGCGGCAACAACGCTTCCGCGGCTCCTCGATATGAAAATCGAGTCGTATCTGGTTGCTTCGACCGTCAATGTGACTATCGGCCAGCGGCTCGTGAGAAAAATCTGCAAGGCCTGTGCTGAGCCGCACGAGCTCTCCAAAGGAGAACAGGAAAGCCTTACCGGGTCGCTCTCAGGGCATCTTCTTGCGCGCCTCACCAAGCTTTCGAGAGGCAAGGGCTGTTCCGAGTGCAATGATACCGGGTATGCCGGGCGCATCGGTATCCATGAGGTTCTCGTTGTCACGCCCGATATCCGTGAAGCTATTTTGCGAAAAGCGTCCGCGACTGAACTCCGGTCGATCGCCGTTCGGCAGGGGATGAAAACGATCCTTGAAGACGGCATTGAAAAGGCAGATGCCGGCATCACCACCATCGAAGAAGTACTCCGTGTCGTCCATGAATAAGACGTTTCGGTTGAAGATAGTTCAGAGCTTCGCAAAAATGAAGGCGTTGATGCGGGGCCGGCGGCTTTCGATTAAGGAGCAGGCGCTTTTTGCGAAGCGGCTCGCCTTTCTCGTTAAGGCAGGGGTGCCGCTGCTTGAGAGTTTAAAGATGATGCGTTTACAGACACAGTCTGCGAGTAAGATGTTTCTCCTCGACCGGCTCATCACGGATGTTTCGAGCGGCCAGCTGCTTGCGGCAAGTCTCGAGCGTTTTCGCAATAGGTTCGGCGACTTCGCGGTAAACCTTATCCGCGTTGGCGAATCGTCTGGCATTCTTGATCAAAATTTAAATTATCTTGCAGATGAATTGAAAAAGAAGCAGGCGCTCCGTCGGAAAGTCGTTGGCGCCTTGGTGTACCCCATCTTTATTACGGTTGCAACGCTTAGCCTCACTATACTTCTTACGGTATATATTTTCCCGAAGGTACTTCCTATTTTTAAAAGTCTGAACGTTGGGCTCCCCTTCAGCACGAGAGCGCTTATATTCGCGAGTGCGTTTTTGCGGGCAGAGGGAATCTGGCTTTTGTTAGGGCTTTTAGTTCTGGGCCTCGCCGCGTGGATTCTTTGGAAGCGGGCGCCCCGTTTCCGTTTTTTGGCCGACCGGTTAACACTTCGCATCCCGCTCGCCGGGCGCATTGTCCGGAGTTATAATATGACGAATTTTTGTCGTACGCTTGGTCTGCTTTTAAAAAGCGGCGTTCATATTGTAGAGGCGGTTTCGATTACCGCCGATGCCACGCCGAATTCCGTTTACAAACGCGAACTCCATGTGATTGCCAAAAATGTTTCAAAAGGCGAAAGAATTTCGAAATATCTTGATCGTTACCCGCATCTTTTCCCCGACGTCTTGGGGCAAATGGTCTCGATCGGGGAGAGAACCGGAACGCTTTCCGAAACTTTACTCTATCTTTCGGAACTGCACGAAGGAGAAGTGGATGATTTTACGAAAAGCATGTCTGGTTCGCTCGAACCCATCCTTATGATTTTTATGGGGCTTATCGTCGGCTTTGTCGCGGTCTCGGTCATTGCTCCTATCTATGAAATCACGCAGAACATCCATCCATAACGGGCTTGCCCTGCGCCGGGGGTTCACCCTCATAGAAATTTTAATCGTTACCGCAATTATGACCTTAGTTGCGGGTTTGGGATTATTCATGGGGCTTGATTCATACCGGCGTTCCCAATTGCGGAATGAAGAGGGCAGTCTTGTCGGGCTTCTCGAGCGGGCGAGGAACCGTGCGATGAATAATTTTTTAGAAATGCCGCACGGGGTGCATTTCGATTCATCGCCTCCGGAGTTCGTGCTGTTTGAAGGCGCGAGTTATGCCGCAAGTGATCCTGCGACGCGCGAAGCGGTTTCGAGAAACGCGGGCATTACAGTCAATGGCTTTACCGATGTTGTGTTCGACGAGCTCTCGGGTGATGCGAATCCGGCAAGCACCACTATCAGCTTGTATGACGGGACCCGTTCCGTAACGATTGCCATCAATGCCGAAGGCCAAATTAATTGGTAATAATACTAAGGATGGGATGAGCACCCTTGAGCTTTTGATCGCGTTCGGGGTGGGGATTATTATGCTTACCGCCGCAACGATGGCTGCGTTCGGGAATCAGACGGTCGTGCTCGACGCGAGTTTACATCATGAAGCTTTAGGAAAAGCGGCTCGTGAGCTTGAAAACGCCCGTGCAACTGCATTTGGGCATTTTAATTCACTGGTTTCAACTGCTCCCGTAGCTTTTGATGTCTATACGAAAGAGCTCGTGGTTGAAGATATGGCGTTGTGCCGGAAGCGGGCATTAAGCCGTTTGACGTGGATGGCTGGATCCAATCGGCCGCAAAAAATTGAACTCACCACAGACGTTGCCGATATCTCGGGCGCGGTTGCCCGGGGAGGGGATTGTGATACTGATGCGCCCGTGTCGAGTTGGAATAATCCGCAATCATTTGCTTCTGATCACTTTAACCCGACTGACCCTACGGCACAGGCAGAGCCGACAGGAATAGATGTGCTCGATAAGATCGCTTATATGGGAGCCGATACGGGTGCGAGCGGGAGCGCGGCGCCCTATCTCTTTATTGCCGACACGCGTGGCGCAACGCTTGGCCAGACTGACAACCTTTTTGTTGATTTTACGAATGGTTTTGATGCAGGAGCTCCGATTGTTGCGCTTGATGCGGTGCACTCAATTAATCCGGGAACCGGGGCAATGACCTATTATGTGTACGCGGCTTTGAAGCGGGCAACCGATCAGTTCGCGGTTATTGATGTGACTGATATGCGAGCGCCGAGTATTGTGGCGTTGCGCCCGCTCTCGGGCGTTTCAGGCGGAGAGCCCGGGGGCTATCGCATCTATTATTATAAAAATCGCGTGTATATTTTGACGAAATATACTTCCGGCCCAGAGTTTCATGTCTTTGATGTGTCAGCGCCGGCCAATCCGCAAGAGCTCGGCAGTTTCGGGCTCGGCCGGACCGCAAACAGTCTCGTGGTGCGCGATGAGGCAATACCGAGTTTAGGCGGCGTAACAAGAACGATTGCATACCTTGCCACTGATAAAGGTTCAGCAGAGCTCACCGTGCTTGATGTCACGAACCCCGCGAATATCACGGAACTCACGAATGCCGATGTTGCGCTTCCCGGCATTCAAAATGGCACCGCCCTCTATCTTGTCGGGAACAATCTCTATTTTGGGAGGCAATCAACCCCTGGCGGGTCGGATTTTTATATCTTTGACGCGACTGACCCTTATGCCGCGAGCGGCGGCCTCCCTATAAAGGCAGAGAAAGACATAAATACCGGAGTGCTTTGGATTCGCGTCGTGGGCCATCTTGCATTTATCGCGACGCCAAAATCAAAGCATGAATTTCAAGTATGGGATATTTCAGGAACTGCCATAACTCAAATAGCTGACCATGATTTTCCGAATATTGCCGCCGCAGGCATTGATTATGAGTCCGATATTATCTATGCGGGAGCCGGAGGAGCCGGCAATGATGCGTTGCGTATGATTTATAGCCCATAGCCATCTATGCCGCGCATTATTTCTTCTCACCGGAATAGCGGATTCACGCTCATTGAGACGATTTTGTATCTTGGGCTTTTGTCGCTTTTAATCGGCGGCATCCTCATTTCAAGTTATGGGCTTATCCGTTCGAGTGATGCCATAAAACGAAAAATACTTACCGAAGAAGAAGCAAATTTTTTGTTAAGCAAAATCGCATGGGTGCTTACGGGCGCTTCGCAGGTCATCGCGCCTGCTCCCGGGTTCTCGAGCGGAACAACGCTTGCGCTCGTGAACAGCCATATTGCGCCGAATCCTTTGCGATTTGATTTGGATACTGCCTCTGGGATTCTTCAGCTGGAGCGCGGGACGAGCGGGGCCGTGTCCTTAAACAGCGCCAATGCGAAAATTGAAAATCTTTCTTTTCATCATATTGCACCCAGTTTCGGAAAGCCGCGCGGAGTCGAGGTCTCGTTTACGATGAACGGGAAACCATTTGAAATGATTCGTTTTCTTCGCCTATGATGCACCCTGATACCCGAACCGATGGATTCATTGCGCTTACGTCGGTTATTATCATTTCTGCGATTGTCATGGGGCTCGTGTTTGCATTGAGCGAAAGCGGTTTTTTTATCCGCGGAGAGGTTTTGAGTGCAGAATTGAAGGCCGAGAGCATGGCGCTTGCGGAGAGCTGTGCGGATATTGCCCGCCTGAAATTAACCGCCGAAGGAGATAATCCGGGTTATCTCGGCGGCGAAACCGTTGCGATTGGCGCCGGAAGCTGTGAGATTTTCCCGATCGCAATCGATGGGAGCGGAAACAAAATTATCAAAACGCAGGCGAAACCGCACAATATCTATACTAATCTTAAAGTTATCATAGACCCCGCGACCTTTGCACTGTTTGATTGGGAAGAAGTGCCGCACTTTTGAAAATTCTTGCAGGGAGGGGAGGAGCGTGGTATAACCGTAGTCATCGCAGAGCGATTGATATATTATTATTCCATGAGCAGGGAGCGTATCTTTATGCCCAAAAAATATTTAAAAGGAGAGCAAGCTTTTACCTTAATTGAGCTTCTGGTTGTGATCGGCATTATTGCGGTTTTGGCGGCGATTGTGCTCGTTGCCGTGAATCCTGCCCGCCAGTTCGCCCAGGCGCGGAATAGTGAACGCGCAAGTGACTTAAACGCACTTTTGAACGCGATCGGAGAACGGCTGGTTGATAATAAGGGAAGTTTTGCAGTTGCAAGCACCACCTGTGATCAGGCCATTCCTACGGCAACCAGCACCATAGGAACCGCAACTACAACCGTGGCAACCACCACTCCTCCAAATTTCAACCTTGAACCATGTCTCGTGCCCGATTATCTAGCTGCTATTCCGTTTGATCCAAAGACCGGCGATACGGCGAGCACGAGCTATCGTATTGTTGAGAACCCTGCGTCGGGGCGGATAACCGTTGAAGCGGCTACTCCGGAACTGGGCACTACGATTTCTTTCACTCGTTAGTGATTTTT
>JBGPMO010000010.1:0-11727 GCA_041487075.1 Minisyncoccia bacterium | reverse complement strand
TGGACTGGTTGGCTTCACGTGGCGTATATGTCAGCAGTAGTCGCCATCATCGGCCTCTACGTTTTCTCTTCGCTTCCTCAAGACATAATACGAGCCGTAACGTTTCTCCTCCTGATACACATCCCGCTTGGCACACTTCAGCCAGCTTGGTATGCGAAGCGCATACTCACTATGCAAGATTTTTCGCTCGCCGCGATCTTGATTTCACTCACCGTGATCGTCGGCGCACTGAAGTCATAGAGATTAGGCACGACACGGGCCTCGTCGCATCTGCGGCGAGGCTCACTTTTTATAAAAATGATTTATTGAGATAAACGGCGCTCACGAAGATGTTTTATATAATGATATAGAGAGGGGAGAATCGAGAGAATAATAATAACGGCGATGATGGGGAGAAGATAATGATCCGCGTTTGGGATCGTGGCGCCTAAAAGATAGCCAAGCGTAGTAACCCCAACTGCCCAAAGAAATCCGCCAATAACATTAAAGGTAATAAATTTTCGATATTCCATGGTGCCGACGCCCGCAAGAATCGGAGTAAACGTTCTTATCACGGGCATAAAACGGGCAAGAATGACACTTTTGCCGCCATGTTTTTCAAAAAAAGTTCTTGCGCGATCCAAATGATTTTTATGGAAGAAAAAAGAATCCGCTTTCTTAAAAATCATTGGCCCGACTTTTTTGCCAAACCAATAGCCAGCGTTGTCGCCTAAAACTGCTGCGACAAACGTAAGAATAAGGAGGAGCCATAAATTGAGATATCCTTGAGAGGCAAGAAATCCAGAAGTGAAAAGCAGACTGTCGCCCGGGAAGAAAAACCCGACGAGAAGTCCGGATTCAGCAAAGACAATCCCGAAAAGCCCGAGATACCCAGCAGTCTTAATAAGTGCTATAAGATTAAACATACGAATGACGAAGCTACTTTATGAGTATGACTCGTTTCTCTTATGAAATAAAGAAGGTCGCCTTAGTGTATTACTATAGATAGACGTATGTCTCAAAAAACCGATGAGGAGATCGCGAAACGCGTACAGCGTGGGGACGTAGCATCATTCGGCCTGCTTATCGGACAGTATGAGGAAAAAATACTGCGTTACGCCAAGAAATTCCTTCTTGACCGAGAAGACAGCAAAGACTTGGTACAGGAGGTTTTTATAAAGGCGTATACTAATATTCAAAGCTTTGACACTAAAAAAAAGTTTTCGCCGTGGATTTATCGCATTGCGCACAACGAGTTCGTAAATGCGGTGAAGAAGCGCAGTCGGATCCCCGTTTTCTCTTTTGACCCGGATCTTTTTTTGCCGCACCCGATTGCAGATGAAACGTCTGACAGTGAGGCGGAAAAAAAAGAACTGAAGCAGACACTCGATCAATCATTAGAAAAGATAAGCGCGAAATATCGGGAGCCGCTTATCTTATATTATTTTGAAGAATTGGATTATAAAGAGATTGCGGAAATTTTACAGATTCCGACTTCAACCGTTGGCGTACGCTTGCGGCGCGGGAGGATGATGCTCAAAAAACTAATGTCACCCTATGATTGACGAACGGAGTAATAAAAAATCCATTCGCGAGCGTGTGTTAGAGGCGGTGAAAGGCGGAGATATTAAGATGAAGCCGAAGTGGCATTTCGTGCTCCGCGCCGTGCTTGGGATTATTGGCGCTTGTATTCTTCTTTTTGCCATTTTATATCTCGCGAGCTTCATTATTTTTATCCTGCGAAGAACAGGCGTTTGGTTTGTTCCGGTTTTTGGATCACGGGGCTGGTTTGAATTTTTACTCGCTTTGCCGTGGCTCCTTATTCTGCTCTCGCTCGCCTTTATTGCGGTGCTTGAAGTGTTCGTGAGAAAATATTCTTTTGCCTATCGGCGTCCCATGCTTTATTCAGTGCTCACGATTCTTTTTCTCGCTATTGTTGGCGGTTTTGTGGTTGCGAGCACGCCGCTGCACGGGCGGATTTTCCGATATGCGGAGGAGCATCAGCTACCGTTCGCGCGCCCGTTTTACCGCCAATTCGGTGACCGGGGATTCGAGAATATTCATCCAGGGAAAGTCACGGGAGTGACTCAAAATGGTTTTACAATACAAAGCCGAGGTGGAGAGGCATTGACGGTCGTGGTAACGTCGGCAACACGCCTTCCCTTAGGCGGCGGCTTCGAAGCTGGTGATTTTGTTGTGGTGTTTGGCGAACGCGCAAGCAATACGGTTCAAGCATTTGGGGTCCGAAAAATCACAGAGATGGAGGAATGAAATAGGATACGGCAAATAGGAGTAGTAGGCACGAGGAACGAGTGATGGGGCGGGTCGAGAGAGGTGCGCCCCCAACACATCGTTCCTCGTTTGTTTTGAAAGAATGCGTGGTATTCTTAACTATGAAATAAAGATGGCTCGGCGTTGTAATACATTATGTGGGCCAGTCGTACACCTTTGTTTTTAGTGATTGATCCTCTCCTTTTCGCTGCGGCAAAGAAATCGGTTAGGCACATTATTATTAATTAATAACACACAAATGAAAAACAAAATCTTAGCTTATTCGTTTATTTCGGGAATACTCGGGCTCGGTCTCATCGGGGCGCCGATTGCCTCGGCACATGGTTTTTTTGGCGGGTTTAGCAATGTAACGCCTGACCAGATTGCAACTCAGCAGCAAACCATGTTCCAAAATGAAGCCACGATGCTTGGCATTAGCGTTGATGAGGTGAAAACAGCCTGGGCAGCAGGAAAGAGCATCCAAGATATTATTAAGGAAAAGAATCTAAACACCGATCAGATTAAACAGCGGATGCAGGATGCCCGGCTTGCCGAGATAAAATCACAACTTCAAACGCTCGTTCTTAAGGGCGTTATCACGCAGGCACAGGCAGACAGCCGGCTTAAGTTCATACAAGACCGCTCCCAAAACATGAAAGGTATGCGCAGGATGATGGGGTTTCGTGGATTCGGGTTCTAGTAAATGAACTAGGGTTCAATCCGTGAGGTATTGAACTCTGGGAGATTTTAGGCGCTCTGCTTTGAATAGGATAATTATTGAGAGCAGAGGCCTAAGATTTTCAAGTATGAGCATATAATCCCATCGTATGAAAACAATATTGAGTCATGTTTTTAAAAAAGCGATGGAGCATAAGTTTATTGCAGGTTTCTTTGTTATTTTGTTCATAGGAGGAGGTTATTACGGCATTCAAAAAATTGGCGGTACAAGCACGGAAACACGATATGTACTTGCGGCAGTGCAAAAAGGAACCGTTATCGCCACCATTACCGGCAGCGGGCAGGTATCAGCCTCGAATCAAGTTGATATTAAGCCAAAGGTTTCCGGCGATATTGTTTTTGTGGGTGCCAAAACCGGAGGAGACGTGAAAGCAGGAACGCTGATTGCGCAAATTGACGCTCGAGATGCGCAAAAGGCAGTTCGCGACGCGGAAGTAAATCTTGAAAGCGCCCAACTCTCACTTGATAAACTCAAGCAGCCCGCGGACACCCTCTCGCTTATTCAGGCGGAACATACGCTCGCTCGCGCCGAAGAATCAAAGCAAAATGCGACGAATGATTTATCGAGCGCTTACGAAAGCGGCTTTAATACGATCGCCAATGCATTTTTGGATCTTCCTACCGTAATGACTGGGTTGCAAAATATCTTATATTCCAGCAATGCAGCCTTGGGCGGCAGTAATATAGAAAATATCGATTATTATGGCACGGCAGTCCAAAATATCGATGCTACGGCGCTTCAATATCGTGACGACACCCAAACAAAGTATCAACAAGCGCGAAGCGCGTACGATAGAAATTTTGCCGATTATAAGGCGCTCGATAGATCTTCTGACTCAGCGGTTATTGAATCGGTTATTACAGAAACCTATAACACCGCAAAGGACATAGCCGAGGCAGTAAAAAGCGCGAGCAACCTTATTCAGTTTTATAAGGACAAACTTGCGGAACGGAATATCACGCCGTCCGCAGTCGCCGATACTCACCTTGCAAACTTAAATACCTATACCGGAAAAACAAATACGGATTTAGTGAATCTGTTAAGCGCGGGGAATACGATTGCGAACGATAAGGATACCATCGTGAATGCTGGCCGCACTATTGCAGAAAATACAGGCTCACTTGCAAAGCTGAAAGCCGGGGCCGATCCGCTCGATATTCAGTCTACTGAATTGAGCTTGAAACAGCGGCAGAACGCACTCCTTGATGCGCGGGAAAAACTTACTGATTATTTTATTCGAGCGCCGTTTGACGGTACGGTCGCGAAGGTGAATATTAAAAAATCCGATTCTATAGCGAGTGGGGCCGCGATTGCGACGCTCATCACAAAACAGAAGCTAGCAACTATTTCTTTAAATGAAGTTGATGTTACTAAAGTGAAGCAGAATCAAAAAGTAACCCTTACATTTGATGCGATTGAAAATTTGAGTATCACGGGAGAGGTTGCCGACATTGATACGATTGGGACCGTTTCTCAAGGCGTTGTTACATATAACGTAACCATCGGCTTTGATACGCAGGATGATCGGGTGAAGCCGGGCATGAGTGCGAGTGCCGCAATTATTACTGGTGTACGGCAAGATGTTTTAACGGTTCCGAATAGCGCCGTAAAGTCACAAGGAGGAAATAGTTATATTCAGGTTGTTGCTGCGAATGCTCTTCCGGCGAATGGACAATCTCAAACTGTTCCCCAACAGGGCACTGCGTTGCCGGTTGCTCCCGAGCAGAGACAGGTCACTACGGGTATTTCAAACGACACCTCAACGGAAATTATCTCAGGGCTTAAAGAAGGCGATGAGATTGTGACGAGAACCGTCACCACCGCTGTAAAGGCCGCGACGACACAAGCGCCAAGCCTTTTTGGCAACACCGGAACCGGAGTCCGTGGTGTGGGAGGTGGAGGTGGCGGGGTTCGTACTATACGCAATGATTGAAGTTAAAAATATTACGAAAACCTATCATACCGGAAGAGATATCGAATTCCAGGCGCTCCGGGGCGTGAGCTTTGTCATTAAAGACGGCGAATTTATTGCGATTATGGGGCCGTCGGGATCAGGCAAATCAACGTTGATGCATATTTTGGGCGCGCTTGATTCGCCCACCAGCGGGACTTATTTTCTTGACAAGAAAAATGTCTCAAAACTTTCCGATGACGAACTCGCTGACATTCGCAATGAGAAAATCGGATTCGTGTTTCAGTCGTTTAATTTACTTCCGCGCGCAACAGTACTCCGCAATGCAATGTTGCCGCTCGTTTATGCCGGTGTGGAAGGCGCCGACAGAATCAAGAAAGCAAAGCATGCTCTCCACTCCGCCGGCCTTGAAGAAGATCATTTCAACCATCTTTCGAATCAACTCTCCGGCGGGCAAATCCAGCGGGTTGCGATCGCTCGGGCATTAGTGAATAATCCAACTCTAGTGCTTGCTGATGAGCCAACGGGCAATCTTGATTCGAAAACCGGAGAAATTGTGCTGGAAACATTCCAGAAATTAAACAGCGAGCAAGGGCGAACGATTATTTTAATTACGCACGAGAAAGATATTGTAGAATACGCAGAGCGCATCATTCATATCAAAGACGGCCTTATTGTAAGCGATTCGAAAGCACATGCGAGGAGAGTTATTCATCGCCCTGTATGAAAATAATTGATGTGTTACAGGAGACGTATGCGGCACTTTCCGGGAATAAAGTCCGTTCAGGACTCACCATTCTCGGTATTGTGATTGGCATTAGTTCTGTTATTGCTATGATTGCTATTGGGCAAGGTGCCCAAGGATCAATTCAGGCACGGATCCAGTCGATTGGCTCAAATCTTGTCCTGGTTACTCCCGGCACTCAGCGCGGGCCAGGATTTCAAGTAAGCGCAGGGCGCGGGTCTGCCCGATCGCTTACCCAGGGCGATGCGGATGCGATTGCAAAAGAAGTCACGCTCGCTCGCGCGGTGGCGCCAGAGCTTTCCGGAAGGTATCAAGTCACGAGCCGCGGCACCAATACCAATACCTCGGTTATCGGCACCACGAGCGCGTATCCGGATGTGCGGAATGTCCAAATTGACGAAGGGTCATTTATTACCGATCAGAATCTTTCGAGTCTTTCCAAAGTTGCGGTGTTGGGGCCGACGACGCGCGATGATTTATTTGGCGTAGAGGGAGAAGCTGTCGGGCAGATGATTCGCATTAAGAACATCGAATTTAAAGTCATCGGCGTTACGAAATCAAAAGGAGGAAGCGGTTTTAACAATCCCGATGATGCGGTTTACATTCCGCTTTCGAGCGCCCAGCGCTTTTTAGCGGGGGATCAATATGTGACAACCATCAGCGTTCAAGCGGAGAGTTCTGATGTGATGACAGAAATTCAGCAGCAGATTACCGATTTACTCCTCGCGCGCCACAATATTAAGGATCCGCAACTTGCGGATTTTAGCACTCTTAATCAAACAGATATTATTGCAACGGCTTCGAGTATTACCCAGACATTCACTATTTTACTTGCCGCAGTTGCCGGCATTTCGCTCGTCGTGGGCGGCATTGGCATTATGAATATGATGCTCACAACCGTAACCGAGCGGACCAGAGAAATTGGGCTTCGAAAAGCCATTGGCGCCAAACGGCGAGATATCAATCTCCAGTTTTTAACGGAAGCGGTCATACTCACTTTTATTGGAGGTTTTCTTGGGGTTATCCTTGGCTGGCTTGTTTCGTTTGGCATGACTCATTTTGGCATTCTCGAAACTTCTGTTTCGTTATCTTCTATTATGCTTGCCTTTGGCGTTTCAGCCGGGATCGGCATTGTGTTCGGCTATTATCCAGCCCGACGCGCAGCCAGCTTAAACCCGATTGAAGCCCTAAGGTATGAATAACCTATAAAAGGTCATTATTATAAAATAAATGCAACAAGCTATGGGTAAAAATAAAGTATTCGGCATGATTATCGCAGTCGTGATTATTGGAGGCGGATCGTTTTATGCCGGCATGAGCTACGGCGCAGGCCATGCAAGTGCAGCGAGCGGAAACGGGCGGTTCGGGGCCACTATGAACACTGCATTTGGCAGTGGCGCAAATGGTGGCGCAGGATTTCGTGGTGCGCGTCAAAATGGAGGATTTGTCGGAGGAGATATTCTCTCAAAAGATGACAAGAGCATTACGATTAAAATGCGTGATGGCGGATCAAAAATCGTTTTTGTATCAGGCACCACTGAAGTTATGAAAGCAGTATCAGGATCGCTTGCCGATCTTTCTCTCGGCGCCCAAGTCACGGTTATGGGTACTGCAAATCAGGATGGCAGTGTGAGCGCCCAGTCGGTCCAGATACGTCCATCAATGCCTGCGTCGATGCCGGGGAAACAATAAAAAGTCGAGGAGATTATTGTGAGGAGAGATTAACCAATGAATACAAAAATTATTATCGCGATAGTGATTGTTTTGCTTTTAATTGGCGGCGCACTGCTTCTTTCGGGGTCTCATACGGCAACAATACCTGCCGGCGATTCTGCTTCGCAGACCGCGCCTCCTCCGGGAGATAATGCAGTTTCAGAACCAGCGCCGCTTCCCCCTTCCGTAACTCCGCCCGCGAGCGGAAACCAATCCATAAAGGAGTTCGTTGTCACGGGGCAAAATTATTCATTCACGCCTGCGACGCTCACGGTGAAGAAGGGAGATCTCGTGCGGATTACCTTCAAAAACAGCGGCGGCATGCATGATTTTCGGATTGATGCATTAAATGTCGCAACGCGGAGAATTGGCAGCGGAGAGGAAGATGCAGTTGAATTCACCGCGGACACAGCCGGTTCCTTCGAGTATTATTGTTCAGTCGGCAATCACCGTGCAATGGGCATGAAAGGAATGCTTACGGTCGAGCCATAAAAAAGGGTAGAAGTTTGTTCTCCAAAAACTCACCGCGTTCTCTGCGGTGAGTTTTGGAGGCCATAGCACACCATGTGCATTGTTATTTATTTATGACCTCTGGCTGGAAAAGTTTTAACACCAAGGCTCGCTATCTTTAGTATTATTACAGCCGCAGGTAACTCAATATTTCACGTCGGGACAGAACGCCTGATATTTTTTTGAATAAAGAGACCGAGGATAAAAAGAGCATCGGCATTATAGCATATGACGCCTGAAAACTTTGCGATACGCCGCTTCAGCGAGCAGATATCCGATAACAGCGCCTCCGATTGAGAACAAGAACGTTTCAGGGGGCATGGGCGGGTGGAGAGGATATGCGGTTTTAACGAATATGAGCCCGTTTATGCCAAGAATGATTAAGGCCGTTGGTATACTTCTTTGTATCCACGTGCGTTCCTTGAATGCGTTATAAAAGAAATCAAAAAGAAAAGCTATCGGAAGAATATAATAGGGCACGGTTGAAGTTGGATAGGATACCGCAATGAAAATAAAGTTCATAAGTATGCGAAAGAGCAGATATTGCCCGGCAATAAGCGTAGCGGAATAGCGATGAAGCTTGAGGCGTTTGGCTAACGTAAAAATGGTTACTAGGCTGAAAACGGCGTAGGCGCCATAGAGCCAGTCGGGGACGCCGCGATAAATGTCCAAATGGGCGGCGGCGAACGCCTGCTCGAGATCTGGCCCAAACGTAACAATGCCGTGCGCCATATAATAAGCGGTGATCACTCCTTGTTCTTGCTGTAGAAGAGGGAACCAAAATGAATCAAGGGCAAGAAAGAAAAGGATAATGCAATACACGGTTTTGAGATGTGCAGAAATCTTCCCGTGCTTCCAGTCGTGGGCAATATAGAGTATCGCTCCCATGAGCCCGATGAGTGTGCCAAGATACAAGCTGAAGTGTGATGGGCTCCACGTGGTCAGATCTATCCCAAATCGGGCATGCCACCATTGGTCAAAAATAATTGCGCCGATAAAAGTGAGTATCCCCGCCAAAATGATTTTTAAGTCCTTCTGCTCCGCTTTTGGTTCTCTCCGCCATAAGAAAAAGAAGAGAACCGCCACCAGGATATTTCCGAATCCATTTAACAGATGTGGCATCTGGTAAAACTCCCGCAGATATTTAAAGTGATAGCTTGCATCCCAACCCGCTCCGATAGTTTTCAGGAGAAAGGCGAATATGAGTGACCCGTATAAAAAATTGTGCCGCGAGATTTTTTCCATAAGAGAAACTCATTTCAGTATATCATGCGTAAGTAAAAGAGCGGCAGGCGCTTGCGGCATCAGCCCTTCGCGATTGTCATACTATGCCGTTTCTTTATAATGGATGTAAACGCACATGCTTAACTGGATTGATAGATTTTTGAACCGGATTACCATGTACCGGCTGGTATTGTATTACCTCTCTCTCCTCTGGGCAGCGGCGCTTGTTTTTACCTTTTTTCATATTCTGCCGTTTGACCCGATTGGGTTTACGATCTCCGGCGCTACTCTTGTAGGGGTTGCTTTGATTGCCAATATTATTTTCGCGCGGGTGTTTAACGCGCAAACGAATGTCGAGTCTGCTTATATTACGGCTTTTATTCTGGCGCTTATCATTACTCCCGTATCACTCTCGCATTATATTGCGGGCGTATCATTTCTTTTTTGGGCATCGGTTTTAGCAATGGCTTCAAAATATATTCTTGCGATTAAAAAGAAACATATTTTTAATCCGGCGGCATTTGCCGTAGCCGTAACCGCGCTCACTATGAACCAATCCGCGAGCTGGTGGGTGGGCACCGCGCCTCTCCTGCCTTTGGTTTTTTTGGGAGGGCTTTTGGTCGTGCGCAAGCTCCAGCGGTTTGATTTAGTATGCAGTTATTTTGCGGTTGGTATGGCGATCATTGTCGGCTCAAGCATATTGCAAGGCGTGAACGGCGTTACGGTTTTTGAGAAAGCATTGCTTGACTCGCCAATTCTCTTTTTTACTTTTGTGATGCTTCCCGAGCCGTTAACCACTCCGCCGACCCGGAAACTGCGCCTGCTCTACGGCGCATTCGTTGGATTCCTTTTTGCGCCAGCGATACACATCGGTTCTCTCTATGCGACGCCGGAACTCGCGCTCATCGTGGGCAACCTTTTTTCGTATTGCGTAAGCCCGAAAGGGAAATATATGCTGCAGTTGAAGGAGAAAGTACAAATTGCAGCTGATACCTATGGCTTTTCATTTACCCCTGATAGGGCAGTGTCATTTAAGCCCGGGCAATATCTGGAGTGGACGCTTGGGCATAAGCACCCGGATGCCCGCGGAAACAGAAGATATTTTACGATTGCGTCTGCTCCCACAGAGCAGGAAGTGAAGATAGGGATAAAATTTTATCCCGCATCAAGCAGTTTCAAAAAAACGATGCTCGCGATGATTCGCGGCAGCAGGATCACGGCATCACAACTCGCGGGCGAGTTTGTTTTGCCGAGGGATAGTAAAAAGAGACTGGTTTTCATTGCAGGCGGCATCGGCATCACGCCGTTCCGGAGCATGATCAAATATCTTTTAGACACGAATGAAAAGCGGGAAATCGTTCTTCTTTATTCGAATAAAACTGCAGCTGATATTGCGTATCAAGATATTTTTGATGAAGCGAAGAGGCGTTTGGGTATTAAAACCGTCTATACTTTAACCGAGTCCGCGCCGGACTCATGGAGCGGGCGCAGAGGAATGATTACCGAAGAGGCGATTACAGAAGAGGTCTCTGATTATAAAGAGAGGATGTATTATATTTCCGGCCCGCACGCGATGGTAACTGCGTTCGAAAAAACATTAAAGGGCCTGGGGATTAAAAATAACCAGATTAAAATAGATTTCTTCCCGGGGTATGTGTAGGTGGTCGGCATTATTTTTCTGGATGGAATTTCTGCCAATGTTGACAGGTATAAGGCAATCTGAAATGATGAAGCCATCACACTATGAATCGTTCTTTAGGGAAGCGATTCAATGCAGGCAAGAGTAAGGTATTTACCACTCTTTTTGTAGGAATTGTTGTGGTGTCTCTGGTATTCCCGCCGCAAGTATTTGGACAGATTGTTTCTCAAGAAGCACAACCTAAACCTAATGGAACGCCGACTAACGAGTCGGCGTTTACCGTTGATACGGCAAATGATTTCCCTTCCTAATAAAGGATAGGTTTAAAAAGATACTATGTCATTTCATCGCTCTTCTCCACACTTAGTTCTTCTTATGACTAGACGAGTTGTACGTCGGTGGCGTGTAGCCTCGGGCGGGCGTACGCGGTTTGTTGCTCACATGGAAGCGAAGCCGCGGGTGATCGCACTCCGATACTTGGCGGCGTGAGTCCTTTTCTCCCTAGTGGAGAAGAGCGAATGAAAATTTGTAGATTGCCGAGAATGAAGATTAATTCCCCAGTTCCTCGATAGCAATCTCTGCATCGCGAAGAATGCTTTTCAGCACTTTTGGATGGAGTATCGCTGAACCGTGGAACGGAACCGTGACGCGCTTACCCTCGGCATTCTTATAGATTTTATGGCTCCCGCTTTGTCGTGCCAAAGAAAAACCCCGCCGCTCAAGGATAGTTATGATTTCCTTTGCGGTAAGGCGGGGGAGGGGCGGCATATGGCGTTACACCGTAACTTCCACGGTGGAGAGTGTTACCGATTGTGCATGTGGAATTTCTTCACGCTCCGCAATACGATCTTCTAAGTGAAGTTTGATGGCATCTCGGATGTTTGCGAGCGCTTCTTCGTGGTTTTTCCCTTGCGCATAGCAACCTTGCAGTTCCGGAGAAAAGGCAAAGTAGCCATCTTTATCGTGTTCGATTACTACGGAAATATTGAAACGTT
>JBGPMO010000009.1:0-11822 GCA_041487075.1 Minisyncoccia bacterium | reverse complement strand
TTGGCGGCATATTTTTTAATTTCTCCGCACTAAGACCTTTCGCAAGCCCATTAAGAATGGGTAGATTTTTATCAATATCATACCGTTCAACATCAACAATCGCTCCGTCTCCATTGTCAGTTCCCATTAATACCGGAATTCCTTTATCGCGCGCAAGTTCTCGCGTTCTTAATTTCCAATACATATTATCCATCTCTTCGACGACTAACTGGGCTCCCTTTAAAATAAATTCTGCATTTTTCTCGGTGATTCCATTTGGATAGAGTTCTATTTCCGCATACGGGTTAATTTCATAAATCTGCCGCGCAACTACAACTGCTTTACGCAAACCAACATTCTGAAAGCCGGTACGGACGCGATTGAGATTATCACCCGAAAAGACGTCTGGATCCGCGAGTTTCATATATTTCGCCCCTCCGGTCATCGCGGTTACGATCGCCACATGACTACCCACGCTCATGCCTGAAAACGCAATCGTCGCGTTGTAAAACTTAGATTGCTCCTCCGAAGTAATAAGATATTTATTTCTTCCTGTTCGTAATTCGAAATGAAGATCTTCGGGAAGATATTTAACGATTGTGTTAAGCCATGGGAAGTAAAACCAATTTCCCACTTCCATTATTTTATAGAATTTTTCGAATTCACCTTGATAATTCTTATCGAAACGGTACTTTGGATTTCTTAAAAGAAAGAGTTCCTCGAGATTACGTTTTGTTTCATCAACAACCGAAATTTCAGAATGTTTATTGATAAACTTTTCAATTTCGTTTTCGGGGACACTGACCGGCATCCATGAATCTTGATCTCTTTTTGTTTGTGCCATATCTTTTATTTCATCCGACGCGCTAACAAAAATGAAGTCAAATTAAACATTGGATTCCCTGCTGAATCTTTCTGCCGTGCTCGCGTAACTTTCTCCTCCCACGAAAGAATCTCCCATCCTTCATACAGATTCCTAAGTCCTCCGGGTTAAGGATAAAATTTGTCTTTTGTCTCTCCTCCACTTTTAAAAAAATCTCCATCGGAAGTAAAGGCAGCAATTGCATTTAAGCCAGTAATACTAGTCCTTTCTTGTATTGTCGTAATTAACTTCCTCGCGTCCGCATCAAGTAAATGATGCAATGTAAAGATAACAAGGATAACATCATATTCATTTTTAAAATTAAATTTCGTTATATCTTCTTTATTAATTTCAACCGATAACTTTTGTGCACTCGCCTCTTCTCTTATAGTTTCGGTACCTGCCATTGAAGAATCTACCGCAATAACCTTGAAACCCGAACGCGCTAAAAAGAAAGTATTACGACCTTGCCCCGCACCTAAATCAAGAGCTAAGCCGCCCTGTTTGTACTTTAAAATCTCTTTCACAATGTATTCGGGTTCTCCTCCGCCGAAGACATTTTTTTCTTTATAGAGACTCTCGTATATCATGATCGTGCTTCTATTTCTTTACCCATTTCTGTTTCACTCCCGGCTTGAAATGGAGCGGATGCTCGGCGGGCCAAAAGAGAAGACGCGGATACGCGCGCTCACCCAAATAATTCGAAAGTTCTCGGTATTCAGAATTCTTAAGGCGCAGATTGGTGACGATCGCGTGAAGCAGCTGCGTTTTGAATCGAACGCTCGCTTTTTTTCCTTTTTTGAGCTCGAGATGACTGTCTATATATTCATTGTGGCGCCGGTCGAACTTTGTGAGCATGGTGAATTTACCGGTCAGTATTTTATCGAATGGCGTTTCGAGCAATACCCCTCTCACGTGCTCGGGATATATCTGAAGCCCATATAAGGAAACAGAAAAATCAATCCGCTCATAGACGTACACAAACGGCAATTGAGAAAGATAGGGAATGCCCACAGCCCTCGCCTCATGCGCAAGACTCACCCCATACCGTTTCATTTTTTCTGTTGCTTCATCAAAATTAAACACACCCCCATGATCCCCAATCGCATACCGGATGAGCGGCACGGCATTATTCCCGGTTAACAAAATTTCTCCCTCGGGCGCTTCGAAGGTTATGAATAATGGATGGTATTGTGCAAGCGTCGGTGTTTTGTGAATATGAGAAAAAATTTCCTGAAAACTCCTTTGATTTCTCGTGGCAAGGCGGCGCATCAAGATTGCAGTGGGCGTCTCCCATGCCATAGCGCCAATATCCGCCGTGCCATAAATGTTTAACGTATCAAGATATGGATTCTTGATACCACCTTTGCGAACCAGGTAATCTCGAAACTTTTCCGTGTATGCTTCCGCCGCAGAGAAAACCCGCAAATGTATCTTTTTAAGATTAATGCCCTGGCTTCCTGCTTCATCAATAATATCCTTCACAAACGGCGGATAACCGATAAAAATCGTTTCACGATAGTGCGGGGAGAGCGCACGAAACGCATGAAAAATCTCGGCTTTATTAATGCCGGGAGTAATAAGGGAAACCGGAAGCCCCCGTAAGCTCGCAATTTCAAAGGCTTTGTAGGTAATAAGCCCGCCGATCCAAACACCCATCCCAAACCCAATAATCACGAGCACGGGGCCGCCTGACTGATAGGAAGAATTTTGTAAAAACATCTCCGCGAGCACCGAATATTCCCAATCCAGTTGTTCGCCACGGGGAAAATAAAATGGCTCGCCGGTCGAACCGGAGGTAGAGGTAAAAACAAGGGGCTTCTTTAACGTTCCATCCCACGAAACTTTTTCGAGCGGATACTCGCGAAGATACGTTTTCTTACTCGTCGGCGGCACTAATTGAAAATCGACAAACGTTTTAATCTTTGCCGGATTCACGCGCGCTTTCCGTAAAAAATCTTTGTATGCCGGCACGCGATGCGCTGTCTCGTGGAATAAAGCAAGCGCGCGTCGTTCCCGCTCGCGCTCCCAGAAGCGGCTTTTTTTGGTACGAATTAACTTGAGGATATGGGATGCGTTACGCATCCCTTCGTATGGCATCACGCCGCTTATTATAGCACAAGTTACCCTTCTTTACCGTTCTTAAAAATCTCTTCCGCGAGCTCATCGGCAATACGCGCAAGCGAACGATTTCGCTGGCGCGCAAGAAGATAAATCGTCGCTAACGTATTTTTTAGCTGTTCGATGCGATGCAGGACTCGCTCGCGGCTGTAACCGCCCGGCTCAAGTTCATCCACCACATTGATAAGCCCGCCGGCATTTGCGACATAATCAGGCACATAAAAGATACGCCGCTTAAAAAGCTCATCTCCAATTTCCTTTGATGAGAGCTGATTATTTGCCCCGCCGCAGATAATCCGCATATGAAAATCTCCGATCGTTTCTTTGGTCACATCATTGCCGAGTGCGCAGGGCGCGAATACGTCAACCAATTGCCGATGAATCGCTTCCGGCGCCACGACGATAAGATGAGGAAAACGCTTCTTTATAGTTTCTCTTGCCGATGCTTTTATGTCAGAAATTACAATCTCCGCTCCACTTTCATATAACAGTCGCACGAGCTCGCTCCCTACCTTGCCAACGCCTTTAACTGCAATTCTTCTGTTCTTGACCTCTTCACTGCCAAACAGTTCGATGGTCGCGGTTTTGATTGCCGTAAACGTACTTAAGGCCGCAAACGGCGATGGATCGCCAGCCACACCGCGGCGCCCGATGAAAAACTTTGATTCCTCGAGCATCACTTGCACATCGTCTTCGCTCATGCCCACATCTTCACCAGTCGTAAATCGGCCCGCAAGCTCGTTTACCACGCGGGCATAGGCACGGAGCAATACCTCGCTCTTATCACGGTCAGGGTCGCCGATAATAACGGCTTTGCCTCCGCCGTGCCTGACGCCGGCGAGCGCACATTTATACGTCATCGCGCGCGAAAGCCGAAGCACATCCGCGATCGCCTCATCTTCAGACTTATACGGAAACATCCGCGTCCCGCCCGTTGCTGATCCTAAATTATCATTATGAATCGCAATGAATCCCTTCAGTTTCACCGAAGGGTCCTCAAAGCGGACGAGGAGCTTGTGGCTGTCAAAATCCTTAAATCCACGCGCGTCGAATTCTTTTAGTACGGAGGGCATACACGGTTAATTTAAGATCAGTATCATATAGAATAAAGTAAGATTTGACAGATTGATTTCTTCAAACTACCATAAAAATAACTCTCGCACAAAGAAGTCTATACCATTATAGACTATGTCGAGAAGCTCCTTTCCAAGGAAAAAGAATGCATGAAGATCAATGCAAGAAAAAGATTACACCTCAAGAATGCATGGAGCAGGAATATCCGCACTGTTCTCAATAGTCTTGATGCAGAAGCAAAAGGCGATGTGAAACGCACGCTCAAACTGCTGCACCCCGCCTATTCGATGACGTGGGTGGAAAAGGACTCGCGTGGGAAACTTTTTCCGCATACCTCGCACGATATCAAAAAGGAATTAGAAGAGGTATATCCAATTCAGGGTCGCCAATATGAGATTCAGCATATTGCCGAAGGAAAAAACACGGTCATCATTGAGATGGTTGAAAGTTACCCTGACTCGAAAACGAAAAAAGTGTATCGGACTCCTCTTGTGATTGTTCTCGAAATGAGTGGAGGGAAGATTAAAAAAGGAAGACACTACTGCGATCCACGTCTTCCCTATCTTTATCTTAAAAAGAATCAAATAGAAAGATTATTCCGAGAATAATTCAAATTTCTTACTGATATCCCTTTGCCTGAATTTTGAAAAGTCTCGCATAAGTGCCATTTTTCTTGAGAAGTTCTTGATGGGTGCCTATCTCGCTCGCGTGCCCGTCCTCGATAACGCAAATTCGATTCGCCTGTCGCACTGTGGAAAAACGGTGCGAAATAAGAATAACGCTACGATCATCAGGTAAAGATTCTAGTTTTTCAAAAATCTTTGCTTCGGATTCTGCATCAATAGAAGACGTAGGTTCATCGAGAATGAAGACACGCGGATCACGGTAAAACGTTCTCGCAAGCGCCAATTTCTGCCACTGCCCGATGGAAGGCTGGACGCCGCCCGTAAATTCTTTGCCAAGCATTTGTTCATATTTTTTCTCCCACTCTTCGATAAAAATATCTGCTTCGCTCGCATGCGCTGCCTCTTTTACTTTTTGGGATAGATTTTGTTTATCCATACGGCCAACTCCAATTGCTTCCTTTACCACAAAATGGTAACTAGCATAATCCTGAAAAAGAACTCCCATGAGATGGTAAAAACTTTCAAGATCAATGTGCCGTAAATCAGAGCCATTCACCAAAATCCTACCCTCGGTAGGATCATAAAAACGGCACAATAACTTGATTAAAGTAGTTTTCCCGGCTCCATTTCCTCCGACTAACGCAATTTTTTCTCCCGGAGCAATAGTAAGCGAAAAATTCTTGAGAACAGGAGTGTCTCTCCCTGGATAAACAAAAGTGACATTCTCGAAAATAATCTCCGGAGTATGATTGTCAGGCAACATGATGCCGGGCTTTGGCTGAAAGATTGCTGGCTTCGTATCAATAAGTTTAAAAATATCAGTCACAAAAAGACTGTCTTGATATTGCCGGCCAAGGTTGCCAAAAAAGCCAGACAATGATTGGCGCAGGCTCCCCAGCGATGCGAGAAGAAAAGTAAGAGTACCAATCTGAAGATTGCCGTTTATGACTTGAAAAATGAAAAGGCCGCTGGTAAAAGCGGTAGCTGTCTGAGAAAGCCCTGCCGTGAGTGTTCGAATCAAAAGTTTTTTTCGATCAATCGCCGCTTGTTCCTTCATAAAACTTCCGAGTAAATCACTCAATCGTGAAAGGAAATGGCGTGTATTTTGAAAAACTTTAAGCTCGATAAGCCAAGGAAGCCAGTTGAAATGACGTTGCATGCTCCAATATCTTCGCCGTACTTCAGCCCGGGCATTAAAAATACCCCAGACTCGCTGACCATATGAAATCTCAGCGAACAATTCCGGAATCATAGCAATAAAAATGACCAAAAAGATCCACCATTGAAATGCGAAGATAATAACGGCGGCCGCGAGGACCTCAATGATGTTAGCGACGAGAAAGAATTGCCGATCGACAAAATTTTGAATACGAAAAACTCCATTTTCACGCACTTTGGTAAAAAGATCGCTGTGCTTCGGATCTTCATGAAGCGCAACGTCAATCGAGCCTGTTCGCTCTAAAAGCCATATCTCGAAATGCTCTCCTAAAAAAAGCCACAGACGGCGGCTGAAATAATTTTGAATGGTTGAAAAAAGAGGAGGTAAAAATCCAAACAAAAGAAGAGCGGTTATCAGCAGTAAGAGATAATCGGAAACAATTCTTCCCCCCGCTACCTTTACAAGCTCGTTAATAACGAGCCCTCGGACGCCAGAAGCAAAGAAAGGCATTATCGAAACGAATAAAAGAAAGAATCCTATAGCAAAAGTGGTGCCGCGCTTCTCTTGCCATAGGATCTTTGCGAGACGCAAACTATTCGTTATCATCTCCCGAATCGCAGCAAAAGAAAACTTCGGGTTATCTAAAGATAATTTTTGTTTTTCCATAAAGAAACGGGTAGCTCTATAATCTACCAGTATCTAATCTTCATCGCTTCTTTTACCGCGAGGAGGGTTTCGCCGGCAACTTCGCGGCCGCGAGCCGTGCCCTCTTTTAACATCTTCATAATCTGCTTCGGCTTCTTTGCAAATTCGGCGCGCCGCCGGCGGATAGGATCAAGAAATACATTCAAGGTCTCCACTAATCGCTCTTTGATTTCAACGTCTCCAATCTTGCCTGCACGATACTTTTCCTTGAGTTCCGCGATGTCACGCGGGTACGAATGAAATGCATCGAGATACGTGAATACCGGATTTCCCTCTATGTGCCCCGGATCGGTCTTATGAATCCGTTTCGGATCTGTGTACATACTCATCACCTTACTTCTCACTTCTCCTTCAGAGTCAGAAAGGTTAATAACATTACCGAACGATTTCGACATTTTTGCCTTGCCGTCGGTGCCGGGGAGGCGCGGGAATTTTGAAAGCAATGCCTCCGGCTCAACGAGCGTCTCGCCATACAGGCTATTAAACTTTTTCACAATCTCGCGCGTCTGCTCAACCATCGGCAGCTGGTCATCGCCCACCGGCACGAGGTTCGCTTGAAATACGGTGATATCCGCGGCCTGGCTCACGGGGTAAGACAAAAAACCAAGTGGCACTGACTGCCCAAAACCTTTCTCCTTAATTTCGGTTTTGACCGTCGGATTCTGGCTCAAACGGCCAACGGTCACTAAATTCATGTAGAGAACCGTAAGTTCCGCAATCTCCGGTACTGCGGACTGGAGCACTATCGTTGCCTCATCTGGGTCAATGCCTACGGCCAAATAATCGAGCGCAACTTCAAGCACATTTTTGCTCACTCTCTCCGGTGTTTCGAAATTATCGGTAAGCGCTTGAACGTCAGCGATTAATACATACGTATCATACTCATGCTGGAGCTCCACGCGTTGTTTTAAAGAACCCACGTAATGCCCAAGATGCAGTGGTCCGGTAGGACGATCTCCGGTGAGAATTCTTTTCTTCATTCGATAGTACTCATCATCCTGAACTGGTCGAAGGATGCGCGATGATCCCTAAAAACCCTTTCACTTTTTCTGCGATCTCATCCAGATCGTCTGATTTATTGATAAAATCGGTGGCGCCCAATTCCTTCGCTATTTTTGCAACCTCTCCTTTTACCGCAGGCCACGGATCTGCCTGATTGGTTAAAAAGACGACTTTCACGTTTTTGGTCTCGGTATTTTGCACCAAATCCAAAACCGCTTCCGTACCGGACTCACCCGGCATATTAATGTCCATGAGGATAAGGTCGGGATGAAGCAACTCCGCTTTTTCAACGGCTTCAGCGCCATCATGGGCTTCAGCCACCAAAAAGCCGTTTCGTTTTAATTTTGTTCCAACAATCTCCTGGAAGCCAACGTCATCGTCAGCCACCAGGATCACTGGGGGGTTATGCATGTAAAGCTACTATGACTGATTCCCAAGCGAGGATTTCACCCGATTTACCATTTCATCCAAGTCCTGTGATTTCAAGAAATACTCATGAGCGCCAAGCTCCTCGGCGAATCGCTTATCGGTAGTATAAATTTCTTGTTCGGGATCACCAAAGGCGGTCAAGAGCACCACACGGATGTCTTTCGTCACCGGGTCTTCCTTTAATTTCAAAAGTGCTCCAACGCCATCAAGCTTCGGCATCTTCACGTCCATGAGGATAAGATCGGGGAAAAACTTTTTTGCTTTTTCTACGCCCTCGGCTCCGTCCCCCGCCGACTCAACCGAAAAACCACTCGCCTTAAACTTAGTTTCGAGCAACTCACGAAAATCCCTATCATCATCAACAATGAGAATTAACGGGGTATGCTTCATAATGAGCTTGAAATGACGTCCTCTTGAATGATACCCTAATTCGTAAATGGAAGCCAATAACAAAGAGTATACCACTGATAGATTAATCTTAGAAATACGGGCGGGGGCGGGCGGCGATGAAGCAGCAATCTTTGCCGGGGACCTCGCGCGGATGTACCAGAAATATGCCTTGAAACGCGGCTGGTCCTTTGTCGTTTCTGATACCAATGAAACCTCGCTCCGAGGATACAAGAGCTTCGTTGCACGAATTTCCGGCGCCGGTGCCTTGAACGCCTTACAACAAGAGTCGGGTGTTCATCGCGTACAACGGGTTCCCGCAACCGAGAAATCGGGCCGGGTGCATACCTCAACCGCAACCGTGGCAATCCTTCCCGAGATCGAGGCGAGGGCATTCTCCATCAATCCGAATGATCTTGAGGTTTCGTTCTCGCGCGCGGGGGGGCCGGGCGGACAAAACGTAAATAAAGTAGAAACTGCTGTCCGCATTCTCCATAAACCCTCGGGGGTCGTGGTCTCATCTCGCTCTGAACGTTCACAGCATGCGAACCGCGATGCGGCACTCTCGATTCTCCGCGCAAAACTTTTTGAAGCTAGAGAGAGTGCAGCCGCCTCCGCGCTTGGCGCAAACCGAAAAGCCCAAGTGGGCACCGGCGACCGGTCAGAAAAAATACGGACCTATAACTTCCCCGAAGACCGGATCACCGATCACCGCATAGCGAAAAAATTCCACAACATTGAAAAAATCCTCGATGGAAACTTTGATCCTATTGTGGAAGCATTGCGGAACAACGAATGACTAATGTTTGATTTTTGTTATCAGTTATTAATTATGAGTTAAACGTTATCTTACGTTGAATTTTTGAGGACGTTGATATCATCTTGGAAGTCAGCTGCTTTCCGAACAACGGCGGCGCCGTACACATTCAAACAAACCCAATTCGTTAACGCCCGACCTCCGCAATAATACCGGGCTGCGGCTAGTTTCTCACTGTTGCCGGCTCCGGAATCTTTAAGATAGAGGCCCGTTGCCACAATCGCATCGCCATTATTCCATGGATTCGGGGGATTGTGATTGGTAACATCCGCGATTTTCGTTTCATACAACTGCCACGTTGAAGGAATAAACTGGGCTGGCCCCATGGCGCCGCCATACGGACCATCTGAATTTGCGCAAGAGACGGTCACTGCATCAGGACTCATGCCAAGTCTCTCTAAAAGCTGCAAGAAGTACGGGAGATCACGGGTGGGATGCATGGCTGCTCGGCCGGTTACCGGATTCGTATCATTATATTTGCAGCGGCCGACATTCTGCCCCAAAGCAGATTCACGATCAAGAATGGCGAGAATAAATGCCGCTCGGATGCCAGTTGCCCCTTCGGCGAGCTTTGCTAACTGGTATGCCTGATCAAACGTCATCTCACCGCCCCCCAAGAATTGGAAGATGCGGCTTCGAATCTCGGCTGCCTTTTTTCGCGTATCCGCAAGAATCTTTTGAAAGTTTGCCTCTTTGCCCTTCGTGTCCGCAAGAAGCTTGGCCTTTGCCGCTTTATTGCTTTCGATCGCGGCCCGCTCCGCGTCCTGAATTGCCTTCGCGCGCGCCTTATCGCTCCGTTCAACCTCAAGCTTTGCTTTCTGGTCAACGAGGTCATTCCGAATATTCGTAATAACGCCGATGGTCTGCACTAAACTTTCCTTTACAGAAAGCAGATTATTCACATCACCAAAGAAATCAGAAAGATGCGGGTTTGCGAGTAAGAGCTCCACCATACCGGTCTGCCCGCTTACGTAGAGCGTCTGGGGCGATTGCTTTAATGCCTCTCTATTCATAGAAAGATCGGCTTCTTTTGTTTTAATCGTTGACTCCTTATCCGTAATCTGCGCATTCAGCCCTTGAATCGTAAGATTAATGGCCTTAATGAGGAGAAGATTTTTCGCCACCTCGGCATTTAAACGGCTGATGGAAGACTGGAGTGTTTTCCCTTCTGTTTTTAACTTCGTAATAGTCGCTTCGTGTTCTGCAATTTGCGTTTCCAGATCAGCTAATTGGCGTTCGCAGTCACTGCGCTCGACGCAGGTACTGACAACAACATCTTCCGCAAACGCCACTCCGCTCCGCGCAAACAAAAATACAAATAACATCCCGATGAGCACGAACCGTGCTTTCTCGAATACGTGATGCCACACCGTTAAAAAATGCGAACGATCGACAACCATTACAAACGTACACTATTTAGCTTTAGCCGCGGGGCTAATACTCGGCGCTTCTTCACGAAGCCCTTCTTCCTTTTTCGCTTGGCGCTCTGCTTTCTTTTCTTCCGTTTCTACCTTCACTGAATCAATAACCGTCTCCGGAGCCGTTGTGATCTCTTCCTCAACAAGTTTCGCGGTTATCGTTGCTACCACGGTTTCCGGATTCACATGTGTTTTGACATCAGCGGGAAGCACCAAATCTTTCACATGGATACTCACGCCAATTTCCGAAAGTTTTGCCAAATCCACTTCGATCGTATGCGGAATTGCCACGGGCATCGCCTCAATTTCAAGTTCATGCATTGCTTTTACCAGCAATCCCCCTTTTTCCTTCACTGCAGGCGCCTCACCTATAAAATGAAGCGGTATTTTTATTTTAATACGCTCATCGAGCCGAATTTGATAAAAATCAACCGCGTTCACCTCATCCGTCACCGGATCACGAGTCACGTCATGAATAAGAACAGGGTGCTTTTTATTATTGAAAACAACCTGGACGAGCGTGTTCTCACCGGCCTCCCGGAACACCCGATGGAAATCAGCGACCGGCACCATGAGATGGAAATTTTCTGTTTTATGGCCATACAATTCAGCAGGAATAAACCCCTTCTTACGAAGGGCTCTTGTTTGCTTGCCAAAGACCTCTCTTTTTTGGACCGTTAATTCCATAATAGTTAACTAAAAAACAAATAAGTTATAACTGCAAACTATCAACTGAATTTATGATTTTGTTTCCTGTTCAAAGTTTATTGTTTTGCGTATTAAATAACGTCAGTCTATGGTAGACGATTTCCTTTATTTTGTCGAGAGAGGCGCCGAGAAGCTTATAAGGCGCCACCTCGTCGGGATTCTGACGCAAACTCTCTTCAAGGCCGCGGCGCCACGCAACCCGTATTTCCGTATTAATATGAATAATGCTAATTCCAGCATGAATGGCATCGATAAAATCTTGGTCGTTGGTTCCTGATCCGCCGTGGAGCACAAGCGGAATCTTGACTGCTTTTTTAATTTCGGCAATGCGTTCAATATCAAGCCGTGGCTTTGCGGCGTTCGTGAAAAGTCCGTGCAAATTACCAACTGCGGGAGCAAGCATATCAACCTTGGTCGCTTTCACAAACTCTGCTGCTTGCTCGGGCGTTGTAAGATCTTCGGGCCTGATGGCGGCGCCTTTGGGCAATTCCTTTTGTACTTCCGAAGAACTGCCGATATAGCCAAGCTCTCCTTC